>JAWWOY010001050.1:0-6349 GCA_033851195.1 Kribbellaceae bacterium
TCTTCTTGCGCTGCGGGTACTGCTGGTTGCCGTACCGGTCGTTGTCGTAGCGGCGCTTGTCCTCGTACCGCCGGTCGTCGTACCGCTTCTCTTCGTAGCGGGGCCGGTCGTACTCCGCCTCGCGGCCTGGCTGCGGGGCAGCCGACCGGCCGTTGAAAGCGACCTCGGCGTCGACCAGTTTTTCCAGCTCGCCGCGGTCCAGGAAGATGCCGCGGCACTCCGAACATTGATCGACAGTGATGCCGCTGCGTTCGTAGGTCCGCATCGAGCCTTGGCACTTGGGGCAGGTCAGGGTCTCCATTGAGACACCCTATGTGACCAATTGACCACGTTCCTGGGAGTTCAGGGAACTCTCAGGGAGTCCCTAGTGTCCCGTGCGGGCACTAGGAAGCCGAGAAGCGGTCGACCTCCCCGGACAGTCGCTCGACCAGATGCTCCCGCCCAGCCGGTGGTTCGTACGGCTCCGGCCAGAAGTCAGTCACCCGGCTGATCAGGTCGCCATCCAGCTCGAAGAAGGTCACCCCGACCATCCGCTCGTCACCCACGGTGAAGTTCGCTGATGCTGCGGCGGTCGATCCGTCGGCCACCAAGCGCGTGACGCTCAGTTGCCAGTCGCCCGGATACTCCTGGTTGAAGCGCAGGTATCGCTCCTTGCCGGTGATGCGCTCGCAGGTCTGCGGCATCTCATAGCGCACGTCTTCGGTCAACAGCGCGACGAAGGCGTCCCAGTCCCGCTCGATCAGACTGTCGTAGTACTGCCGGACCATCGCCCGGGTCTGCTCAGTGCGATCCATGAAGCGACGGTAGACGCCGCCACCGACAGGTTCCGGAGAGAGGATGCCGACTGCACGGTGGGACCTGTATCGCGCTCCGGTGGTCGATAACCGCGGTGACCAGATGATCAACGGCTAGTGGGTAGCGGCGAGGAAGGCCTGGAGGAGCGGACCGGCGGACCCGGAGCCGGAAGTCCCGCCCTCGACGATGCATGCGAAAGCGACGTCGCCCCGGAAGCCGACCATCCAGCCGTTTGTGATGACCTTGCCGTTGGACACGACCTCGGCAGTGCCGGTCTTGGCCGAGACCACGCCGGAACCGTTCAGCACGTGGGCCGTACCACCGAGGACGTTGGCCCGCATCATCGTGCGTAGCGCAGTGGTGGTGGCGGCCGGCAACGCCGGTGCGGCCGGACCGGCCGGATCCTTGCCGGGGACCAGCACCGGATCCATCGCGCGCCCGGTCTTCACCGCGGCAGCGACCGCCGCCATCTGCAGCGGGCTGGCCGTCACGGTGCCCTGGCCGATCATCGAGGCCGCCTTATCGACGTCATCCTTCGGCGCCGGCACTGTTCCGCCGTACGCCGGGATGGCCAGCTTCAGGTCACGGCCGAGGCCGAACATTGCGGCGGCCTTGGTCATACCGTCCGCCGGCAGTTTCCCGTAGTTGGAGATGAAGGCCGTGTTGCAGGAATTGATGAAGGCGCGCTGGAGGGTGCCCACGCCATACGGTGCGAGGGCGTTGTAGTTCTTGAACGTCTTGCCGAGGACGTTGATCGTGTTGCTACATGTGACGGGTGAATTCACTGTCATGCCGGTGCCCAGCAGGGCTGCGGAGGTGACGATCTTGAAGGTCGAGCCGGGCGCGTAGTGGCCCTGGAAGGCCCGGTTGTAGTTCGTGGCGGTCGGCCCGTTGGCAGCGGCCAGGACCTGGCCGGTGGAAGCCTGGATGGCGACCAGCGAGGCAGGCAGTTTGCTCTTACCCAGCGCTGCCTCCGCGGCCCGCTGCATGGCCGGGTCGAGCGTGGTCCGCACCGCGGTACCAGGCTTGCCCGTTTGCTTGAAGACCTCCTTGACCGTCATCTTGGTCTTCAGGTCGCGCATCGTGACAACGCCGCCCGGGGTGCCCGCCAACTGCTGCTGGAAGGCGTACTGCAGGCCGGTGGTGCCGACCTGGTCATTGCTGGACGCGGTCGGACCGGCGTTCTTCAGGGTCTCCGCGGTCGCGGTGTTCATGGTCCCGAGGACGGACCGGGCGAACGTCGAGCTCTCCGCCAGCGACTGGGTGTCGCCCATCGTGAGCACACCGGGGAGGCTTCCCATCTTCGGAATGAGCTTGTCCCAGTCCTCGGCCCGGATCGTGATCGCGTCGACGAACTGGCCCGCGGGTGCGGCCTTGGCCCGCTTCGACAGCTTCGTGCCGTCGACGGCCAGGTACTTGGTGAACGCGGCGTACGTCGCGGCGGTGGCGACGTTGCCGGAAGCGACGCCCACGATGACGACCGGGCGGTTCGTGGTGAGCGGCTTGCCGGCGCGATCCAGGATGGATGCCCGGGGCGGCAGGGTCCGGGCCCGCTTCAGGTAGTTGGCGTCGCCCAGTCCGGGGTAGATCGTGTCGCCGGAGGCCTTGATCTTCCAGGCGTTGCCGACCTTGACCGTGGTCGCCTTGCTGGTCCAATTCATCGTGCCGATGCCGCGCAGGAGCGCCTCGACCGCGAGATCCTGAGTGCAGGTGTTGGCGTCCGTACACGTCGGATCACCCTGCGGCGTGACCGTCACCGATTGGGCGACCAATGCGGTGTCGACGCTGTCCAGTCGTGGCCCGAAGGTGGTCGGCGCGTCTGTCAGTGCAGCTGCCTCGTCAGGCTTGCCGTTCGGAGCCCAGGCCTTCACCCAACCGGCAGCGAAGGCCTTGACGACCGCCGCGGATGCCGTCTTCGGGTCGTTCGGATCGGGTTTGCCGCCGCCGTTCGACTTGCTGTCTGAACAACCGGCGGTGACCAGCAGGGCGCTTAGGCAGATGATCGCGGTTCGCTTCACGGACACAACTGTCGCACGGTCCCGGTTACACACCCCGAAGAGTCACGGCCGTGTCGCGGTTCGGCGACAGCGGAGAACTACTCAGGTTCGGCCGGCTGGATGACCGCGAACAGCGCGCCCTCCGGATCCGCGACCACGGCCATCCGGCCGAAATCCGTATCCATCGGCTCGCTCAACACCTCGCCACCCAACGCGAGGAGCCGGTTCACGGTGTCGTCCGTGCTGGCCGCCGCGAAGTACGGCAGCCAGTGCGCGGGCATCTGTGCGGGCATGTCCGAGCTGAGTTCGCCAGTGCCCGCCACCGGTTGGTCATCGACGTACAGGGCCGCGTAGTGGAAGTCGTCCCCGCCGATCTCTTCGAGGCGGTAACCGAAGACGGCCGTGTAGAACGCCTTCGACGCCTCGTAATCGCGGCTCATCACCTCACTCCAGACCAGCGTCCCGGGCTCGGCCGTGCGTTCGACACCGATGTGCTCGCCCGCCTGCCAGAGTCCGAAGGTCGCACCGGTCGGATCGGCGAGGATCGACATCCGGCCCAAGGTGCTCACGTCCAGCGGTTCCATCAGCGGCTGCCCGCCGCTCACTGTCGCCGAGGCGAGCGTGCGATCCAGGTGGGCGGTCGCCAGGTACGTCGTCCAGTGGCTCGGCGACTGCTCCGTGCCCGGCTGTTTCGGCCCGATGCCGGCGACGGTCTTCCCGCGCAGCCGGCACAGCCAGTAGTGCCCGGTCTGTTCGCCCTGGTCCTCACAGTCCCAGTCGAACAACGCGCTGTAGAACTTCGCCGTCGCCGTGGTGTCGTCGACGACCAGATCCACCCAGTTGGGCGTCCCGGCCGGCCACGCCACGGTCCGCTCGACCATTTCCCGCCCTTTGTCCGAAGTTGATTCTGTCCGCGCCAACCGTGCCATCCGGCACCGGCGACGTCGAGGGTTCTGGCCGTTCGCACGTAACGGTTGGGTCACCTCAGCACGTATTCTGAACTCTTGTGACTCGCCTTGCACTGCACAGCCGCCTGATCGCCGGCACCGAAGAGGCCTACGAGACCCAGCACGCCACGGTCTGGCCCGAACTGATCACCGTCATGAACCGCGCCGGCATCTCCGACTGGACCATCTGGCGCAGCGGCCGGGACCTGTTCCACCTGGTCGAGTGCGATGACTACGAGGCCGCCGTCGCCCAGTTGGCCGACGATCCGGTCGACCAGCGCTGGCAGCAGCACATGAGCCAGTTCGTGGAGAGCTTCGCGCAGAACCCCGACGGCCTGGGCGGTCAGTCCCTGCGGCACGTCTGGACCATGACCGAGCAGGCCCCCTCAGAGCACTAGCGGAGTGTCTGGCAAATTGCCGCCAGCACTAGACACCACTAGCGGGCCAGGCTGCTGTGCATCTCCCAGACGAGGAGTTCGGCACCCTCCGGGCCGGCGGTGACCTGTTGCCCATCGGCCGCGACCAGCCGGGCCGCGTCCGACGTACCGAGGTCTCCGGCACCCTCCAGGACAGCCGAGCCAACAGCGACGAAGAGATGCGAGTATGGCGCTGCCGGCAGCGCGACCGTGGCGCCTGGGTTGAGCCGGGCGACGGACAGGCCCGCGTTCTGCTGATTGATGCGGATCGCGCTGATGCCGGCGTGCCGGGCTAGACCGGACGCGATCGGCACGAGTTCGCCGGTGCTCAGTTGGTCGTCGACCTCCGATTGCTGGTACGACGGCGTGAGGTCCGGCTCGTCCGGCTGGACCCACATCTGCACGTACCGGACGGGTTGGCCGGCGTCGTTCTTCTCTGAGTGCCGGATGCCACTGCCGGCACTCATCCGCTGCGCCAAGCCTGGGTAGACCAGACCGCTATGGCCCTCGGAGTCCTGATGGACGAGTGCGCCGCGTAGCACCCAGGTGACGATCTCCAGGTCCCGGTGCGGGTGCGTGTCGAAACCGGTGCCTGGGGCAACCACTTCGTCGTTGTGCACCAGTAGCAGGCCGAAGCTGGTGTTCGCCGGGTCGAAGTGCGGCCCGAACGAGAACGAGTGCTGCGAGTCAAGCCACTCAGTCGTGGTACGGAACCGGTTGCCGGCGCGGCGGATTTCGACGCTCATACAGCCAAGTGTCGCGGACTTGGGACCCGCACTTGCTCAGTAGTAGCCCTTCTCGCCGTCGAGAAGCTCGCGGATGGTGTCCAGGTGACCGACATGCCTGGCCGTCTCTTCGACCATGTGCAGCAGCATCCAGCGCAGTGTCGCGGCTGCGGCGCCGAAGTCCGGGTGCTTGCCGACGTCTTCGAGCGAATGCGCTGCGACGATCTCGTTGGACACCGCGCACTGTTGCTCGAACTCGTCGAGCAGTTGGGCCAGCGGGACGTCGTCGACCATCATCTCCGCGTCTTCGGGCTCCTCCTGGAACTGTGGGTTCTGCTCGAACGACCGGCCGAGGAAGAGCACCTCGAACCAGCAGTGCTCGGTCCATCGCAGGTGTGAGACGAGCCCGGCCGCCGTCATCAGTGGCGAAGTCGGCAGCACCGAGCGATGCTCGTCCACCTCGGCCAGTCCTTCACACTTCCAGCGCACGAGCGCGCGCTGCAGGTCCAGCCAGCCGACCAGCTGGGTCCGCTCGTCTGCCACGAATGGAGGGCGAGTGCGACGAAGCGTCATGAGCGCGACGGTATCCCGGGCGGTAAGACCTCGCACCCCAATTTCGGCCGGCGAGGAGGTACGCCCGTCAGGTGACGGCTGAAGGTGACGGCAACGACGCAGCCCAACCTGTCACCAGTGACAAACGTCCGCTAGAAACCAGCGGAGTAGCCATCGAGTAGCCCGGTTTCGGTGTCGTGTGTTTATGAGAAGACGAACTGCTGCCCACCGTCGATGTCGTACGTCGCGCCGGTGAGCGCCGTGTTGCTCATAATGTGGACGGCGAGCGCGGCAACGTCGGCGGGGCCGACGACGCGGCCGATCGGGAGCGTCGCCCGCAGCTCATTGCGGCGCTCCTCGAGTTGATCTCCGAGCAGCGATGCCGACAACGGGGTGTCGACGAAGCCGGCGGCGATGAGGTTGACACGAACCGGCGCGAGCTCGAGCGCGAGGGCCGCCGTGAATGGAGGTAGCGCGGCGGTGGCGGCGGAGGCGATCCCGAGGCCATGGCCGATGCGCCGGCCGCCGGTGCCGCCCATCAGCAGCAGGGTGCCCCCGGGCCTCATCTTGCCGGCGGCGTTGCGCGCGACCTCGAGGGCCTGCACCACGTGTCCGCTGAGCGCTTGGCGCACCTCGGCTGAGTCCATCTCGAGCAGGGGCCCATAGCGCGGGCCGCCGGCCGTGACCAGCACATGGTCGATCGGCGTTGGCAGATCCTGGAAGAACCGTTCCAGGGAGGCCGCGTCGTTGGCGTCGAAGGCCGCGGTGCGTTGCGCGCCGAGTTCCAGCGCCGCTTGCTTGAGCCGGTCGGGATTGCGGCCGGTGAGGATGACATCGGCGCCCTCAGCCCGGGCGCGTCGAGCTGTCTCGAGCCCGATGCCTGCGCTGCCGCCGATCACGACGACGGTCTGTCCGAC
>JAWWOY010001054.1:0-7075 GCA_033851195.1 Kribbellaceae bacterium
GGCTCGGCTCGGCCGGCCGGATCCCGCACGGTCCGGAGAGTTTCGACGTGGTCGTCTCCACCCAGGTCCTCGAGTACGTCGACAACGTGCCCGGTGCCCTCGACGAGATCCGCCGGGTACTGCGGCCGGCCGGCCGGGTGGTACTGCTGGACACCGACTGGGGATCGTTCGTCTGGCGCTCAGGCGACAACACCAGGATGCATCGAGTGCTGACCGCGTTCGAGGAGCACTTGTCGGACCCGCATCTGCCGCGCACGCTGGGGGACTCCCTCGGGAAGGCGGGCTTCACTGTCACGCAGCTGCAGGTTGTGCCGATGCTGAACGCGGGTTACGACCCGGGCACCTACAGCGCCGGGCTGGTGGACATTGTGGCTGGCTTCGTCCCGGGCCGTGCCGGGGTCACCGAGGAGGAGGCCCAAGGCTGGGCGGACGACCTGCGCACGCTCGGCGACAGCTACTTTTTCAGCCTGAACCGCTACCTTTTCGTCGCCTCCGCACTCTGAGCAGCCCACTCAGCTGAGCAGACGGCTGAACCGCCCCAGGTGGCGGGCGCACACGGGGTACTCCCGCCACCGTCGGTCGATTCTCCCGCCCCTCAGTGGGAGAACACGCGGCTCGGTGAGCGCCACCCATGCCCGAATGGAGCCAACTGAACCGCGGGACTGCTATTTCGTACCCAGCCGGGCGAGGCTCACACCTCGGATCTGCCGGATTTCCAGCACCGGCGTACCGGCAGGGTAAAACTTGACAGTTCCCGAACCTTCCAGTCGGTAATCCGTGGACTGGCCGCGATCCGGCGTCTATTCTGATCGCGGTTCCGTGGCCGGGGGAGGCCTGCGGAGTGTACTGGGGGAGGGGTTGCAGATGCCGGACGTCTTCGAAGAGTTGGTCGAAGATGAGTTGACCGAGGAAGATCTGGACGAGCTGGAAGCGCTTGGCGCCGCGGAGGACGCGGACCGGATCCTCGGAGCGATAGATGCCTGAGGCAAGAATCAGGTGGCGCGGATTTTGGTTGAACAGGCGGACCGTGGCGATGATCCAGGCCGCCGAGAAGCTGGCCGGGTTCGAGTTCCCGCTGATGCAGGGCTCGTACAACAAGGGTGGCGTGACCGCCTCGGCCGGCACGCACGACGGCGGCGGCGCGCTCGACGTACGGGCGGCTCAACTGCCGGCGGCTCGGCGCAAGACTGTGGTGCTGACTTTGCGGCAGGTGGGTTTCGCCGCCTGGCTGCGAACCCCGGCGCAGGGGAACTGGCCCCTTCACATCCACGCGATCGCGGTAGGCGACCAGGATTTGTCGCGAGGTGCCGCCAATCAGGTCGCCGAGTACAGGCGCTGCAAGAACGGACTGGCCAACCGCGGCCATGACGACGGCCCGCCCGGCTATTACGGGATGACCTGGGACATCTTCCAGCGGGTGCACGGTTCGCCGGCGCCGGCCGCGAAGCCGCCGCCCAACACGACGATCTCGCTGGGCGCGATGGAGTACGCACGCGTCCACGACTCGATGAGCGGCGTGTGGGGTGCGGACCGGGCGCAGGTACTTGCCTGGGCCGCGCACCCAAAAGTTGCCGCCATCACCAAGGCCGAGACCCGACCGCCGGCAGGGGTGCCCTGGCACGTCCACTTCCAGCAGATGACGAAGAAGATCCAGCGGCGTTTCAAGCTGCCCGTGACTGGTGTGTTCGGCGCCGGCACGGCTGCGATCATGAAGCGCTACGGCTACACGATCATCAACTAGTTCGACGGCTGGCCAATAATAGACGGGCCCCACCGGTAGCAGCCGGTGGGGCCCGTCGAGTCCACTACCGCCCGGAGGTCCGGTGCAGCTGTGGAGGTGGAGAGCGGAACCGGCGCCGATGCAGGGGGTCGAGACGCCGGCTCCGCTTGTCTGGGGGGCTATCTCGTGTCGACCGCCATCACGCGGGCCTGATGGAACTCGAGGTGCTGCTGCATCGCCGTCGGCTCATCCGCCGCGCCGAGGTGCCGCAGCGTCGGTACGACGACCGCCCGTACGTCGAGGCGTTTGACCTCCTCCAGCAGGGCGTGGAACGCCGCGGACTCGGCCGCGTCGCGCTCGGTGTAGACCGTGCCGAGGGTGAAGCCCTCGGTGCTGGCGAAAGTGGCCAGCGAGTGGGTCGCGGCGGCGAGTTCCTCGGCGGTGCCGAGGGCGTCGGCGCGGACGTAGCCGAGCAGCAAAGGCCGAGTGGTCATCGCGCACGCTCCGAGCCGGCCGTGCTGCTGAGGACCGGCTCGCTGGTGACCCGCAGCGAGGCGAAGCGTCGGCGCATGGCCTCCTCGTACTGCGCGGCCTGGTCCGCGGCGGCGATGTGATCCGCGATCGGATGAGCGCCGAACCAAACCCGCACGCGACGGTGCGGTGCGGGGATCTCAAGCAACTCGGTCATAGGAAAAGAACACCGTAAAAAAGGATGCCTGGATATAGATCGGCAAGGACCTTTACAGATGTCTTACGCGCCTCGGATCCACGGTGAAAGTGCTGGTCAGAGCGTCCGAAAGCGGTTCCGGCCGGCCGGTGGTTTTGTCCTGTCAAAGAAGGTTTACCGGGATTTGCCAATAACGGTTCGAACACCCGCGACCCTTTCGATCCTGGTGCAAATGTTGAAGGGACACATAACCAGTGGCTATCGGCCGGGCACAGAGAGATTCACAAGTCCTATCTCAGGGCTACGGCGCCGTGATCACGGCGGCTAGCGCGGCCGGGCCGACCGCTGAACCGAACTGGAAGGAGGTTGTCAGTGCGTCGCCGGCCAGGCCCTGTTCGGTCTGCGCGACACCGTCAGTGGCGGCGATCGTGAGCGGTCCGTAGGCCAGCGAGAACCCAAGGCTCGGTGGCCAGACCGAGCTCAGCCGGACCATCGGCTGGTCCGGCCGGGCTGACGACTAGAACGGCCGCGCTCTGCCGACGGTACGGCGAGCAGGGTGACGGGCACCGCGACCAGGGCGAAGGCGCTGACCAGGTTGAGCGCCGGCCCCAGGCCGAGCAATCCGACCAGGACAGGTGCGCCGAGAGCGCCGACGATCAACGCGACGGAGTCCACCGCGAAGAAGAGCGCGCCGGTCCGGCCGAGAAGCTCTTGCGGTGAGACCCGCTGCAGGGTGGTCTCGACGGAGATCAACAGCAAGCTCCCGGGGATCCCGATCAATACCGCGGCGCCGACAGCCGCGGTCAGGCCAGGCGCGTTGACCAGGGCGAAGAACGCCAGGCCGGTTGCCAGCTGGGTGATGCCGGCCAGCTTTCGAATTCCCAACCAGGTAAGGGCTTTCGCGCTGATCGAGGCGCCGAGCAGAAAGCCGGCTCCAAGCCCTGAGACGAGATAGCCGACTGCGTATCCTGGTGCGTCGAGCCGGTCGACCGCCAACGGTACGAGCAGAGCGGTCAACCCTGCATTGGCGGTGAGGAAGATCCCGTTGCCGGCCAACATTCCACGCAACGTCGGGCTCGTCGCGACATACCTGAATCCGGCCTTCAGATCATCCAGCGGCCTGGCTCTGGTGGGTGCTGCCGGTGGTACGACGATCCGCCGGCTGACGGCAGCAATGAGTGCGGCCGACAGCAGGTAACTCGCAATGTCGATGACCAGTACGGCGTGAATGCCCGGGCCGGCCAGGAGCAGCGCGCCGAGAGGTGGAGCCGCCAACCGGAGCACGCTGCCGGACAAGGCGTTGAGCGCGTTCGCTCGGGCCAATTGCGAGCCCGTGCCGACAACGCTCGGAGTCAGCGCACGGGCAGCCGGCCGGAACACGGTGGTCGCGAGATTCTCGGCCAGTACCGCGACATAGACGAAACAAACGCGATCGGCGCTGTCGGCCAGCAGGATCAAGGCCACGGCGGCAGCGCTGGCGAGATCGGCCAACCACATCGCGCGCGACAGGTTCCAGCGGTCGAGCAGGACGCCGGCCCAGGGCCCGACCAGCAGTGGGGGCAAGCCCTCCAACGCAAGCGTGAGCCCGGTCGCTGCTGCCGACCCGGTCAGCTGGAAGACGTAGAACGGGATAGCGACCACCAACAGCCAGGAGCCCACACCGGAGATGGCGCTGCTGGCCCACAGCAGTCGGAAATTGCGGTCCCTGAAGATGGAGGGTGGGTTCACAGCCGGAAACTATCTTCACAGAACAGTTATTGGCAAGAGTGTCGCATGAGGATAGAATGTCGCTGTGGATGAAGCTGAACTCGGCGCGGTGCTGCGAGCCCGTCGCAAGGCAGCCGGTCGGACGATCGCGTCGGTGGCAGTGGACGCCGGACTGTCCGTGCCGTACATCGCCAACCTGGAGAACGGTCGCGGCAACCCGACGATAGCCGCTCTCCAGCGACTGGCAGCCGCGCTTGGAACCAGCCTCGAGGTGGCGCTGGTCGACGCCGAGCCGCGGGAGGCTGCCCAGCGAGCAGTGCCCTTGTTGCCGCGCGCCCGGAAGATCGCGAAACGCCTGGCCAAAGCGCAGGGAACTGACGCACTCCTGATCGAGAAGCGCCTGGTCGTCCTGATCCAGGCGTTAGCCGAGACCAAAGGGACGCAACCGGATGAGCGAGATCTGGATCGCCTCGTCGATCTCCTTATTCTGAGCGGACAGTAGGCCGCACGGTTAGTGTCGTCGGGTGGAACTCGCTGCGCGGATCGCGTCCGCCCAATTACATGGTCGTAGCCGCTCCCGCCGTCAGATCGTGGCCGGGCCGCTGGTCGGGCTGCTACACGACGAGGAAGTCTGGTACCTCTCGGGTGCGGTGGCCGCTGATCCCGGTACGGCGTTCGATCCGGAGCAGGTGCCCTGGGCGCTGGACACGATCCGGAAGGCCTTCGCCGCGGAGAACCGCTGGCTCAGCGTCGAGTTGATCGAGGAAGCCAACCCGGGCCTGGCCGAGGTGCTGTCGGCAAACGGAATGACGATTGCGTCCCGCCCGCCGCTGCTGACCGTCGAGAGTGGTGGCTTACGGGTGCTGGAACTGCCCGAGAAGGTGACGGTCTCGGTGGTCGAGTCCGCGGAGGACCAGGCCAAGGTCAATGCTGTGGCTGCCGCTGCCTACCAGGCAGATGAACTGGCGTCGGCGTCGCAGTTCCAGCCGGACCCGGCGGAGGGTGGCAGTGTGCTCGTTCGCTGGGACGGCGTACCTGTGGCGACGGCGGCCTGGACCGCAGTGGCCGACGGCGTGACCGAGGTGGCCGCAGTGGGCACGCTGCACGAGTACCGCCGCCGCGGTCTGGGCGCGATCGCTACGGCGGCTGCGGCCCAGGCTGCCTTCGAGCGGGGCGGGGCCACGCTGGCCTGGCTGACACCAGGCGATGACGGCGCCGACCGCGTCTATCGCGGTATCGGATTCGAGCCGACCGCAACGGCTGTCCACCTCGGCGACCCCGGCGGCCACCTCGACCAACTGCTCTGATCCGGCGGATTCCGCTTCAGGGTGGCACCGGGACCTCGGACCCACAGACCGGGGCCAGGGAGCCAACTGGCGGGACCTCGGACACCGTACGTGGGGCCCGGACACGATATTTCCCGGCCGCGGTCCCAATATGGTGGCCGCGGCCTCGACTTCGCACCGGCTTACCTGCACCGGCCCGACTAGCACAATCACGCAGCCGGGGACGCGAACCACCCGAACCTCTAGAGTGTCCCGTGAGGGCGGTCCCTTTACGGGATACAGGCCCCGGCACGAACCACCTGACGCTGTGCCGCAGCCTTGGGACAACGAGAACTCGAGTGAGGACCGGGCTCAGCGGACGGTGAAGCCGGCCTTCCGGAAGGCCTCGGCGAGGGATCCTTCGTCCATCGGAGTCTCGCTCTTGCCTCCACCTTGACCGCCGCTCTTGCCCTGACCGCCGCTCGTGCCCTGACCGCCACCCTTGCCCTGGCCGGCGCCACGGTCCGGACCGGCGCCTTGACCACGGCCCTGTCCTGGTCCGCGACCTTGGACCGGCCCCCGGCCCTGACCGCCATTTTGGCCCTGACCGCCACTCTGGCCGCGGTTCGGGGAGCGGCCCTCGCCCCGCCGCCCGCCGCGGTCGGAGGGCGCGGCGCCGGGCTCGTCGTCCAACCGCAGCGTGAGCGAGATGCGCTGGCGCGGGATGTCGACCTCTAGCACCTTCACCTTGACGATGTCGCCGGGCTTGACCACCTCGCGCGGGTCTTTGACGAAGGTCTTCGACAGCGCGGACACATGGGCCAGCCCGTCCTGGTGGACGCCGATGTCGATGAACGCGCCGAACGCGGCGACATTGGTGACCTGGCCCTCCAGCCGCATCCCCGGCTTGAGGTCGGCGATCTTGTCGACGCCCTCCGCGAAGGTCGCGGTCTTGAACGCCGGACGCGGGTCGCGGCCGGGCTTCTCCAGTTCGAGCAGGATGTCGGTCACGGTGGGCAGACCGAAGGTGTCGTCCACGAAGTCGGTCGGCTGTACCGACTTCAGCGCTTGGGTGTTGCCGATCAGCGACTTCAGTTCCTGCCCGGTCGCGGTCAGGATTCGCCGCACGACCGGATAAGCCTCCGGGTGCACGCTGGAGGAATCCAGCGGATCCTCGCCACCAGGGATCCGGAGGAAGCCGGCCGCCTGCTCGAATGCCTTCGGGCCGAGCCGCGGCACCTCCTTCAGAGCTGTGCGGGACTTGAACGGACCGTGCTGGTCGCGGTGCACGACAATGTTGTCCGCCAGGCCCGGCGTGATCCCGGAGACCCGGGTGAGCAGTGGCGCGGAGGCAGTGTTCAGATCAACCCCGACCGCGTTCACGCAGTCCTCGACCACGGCGTCGAGCGAGCGGGACAACGAGTTCTCCGACAGGTCGTGCTGGTACTGACCCACACCGATCGACTTCGGGTCGATCTTCACCAGTTCGGCCAGCGGGTCCTGCAGTCGGCGCGCGATCGAGACCGCGCCGCGCAGCGAGACATCCATCCCGGGCAGTTCCTGGGACGCGAACGCCGAGGCGGAGTAGACCGAGGCGCCCGCCTCGGACACGACTGCCTTGGTCAGCTTCAGATCCGGGTGCTTCGCGATCAGTTCGGCGGCTAGCTTGTCCGTCTCGCGCGAGGCCGTTCCGTTGCCGATGGCAATCAGATCGAC
>JAWWOY010000006.1:0-4185 GCA_033851195.1 Kribbellaceae bacterium
CCAGCTTGCTGCAGTCAGGACACTAGGGAATCAGCGGCGCCTCCCGTCCGTTGCAGTTGTAACGGTGTAATCAGGAGGCGGTCATGGCGGACGACGACGTACTGGATGCTTACTCGCAGGTGGTCTCCGGGGTGGCGGAGCATCTCATCCCGCGGGTGGCGAGCCTGCGGGTCCGGGGCGACCGGCGTGGCGAATCGTCCGGCTCCGGGGTGGTGCTGACAGAGGACGGTCACCTGTTGACGAATGCCCATGTCGTCGGTGACGCCGACGGCGGAACCGCCGAATTCGCCGACGGCACGACGGCACAACTGCGCGTGGACGGGGTGGACCGCCTGTCGGATCTGGCGGTGCTCCGGGCCGACCGGGAGATCCCGGACCCGCCCGAGTACGGCGATGCAGACGGCTTGAAGGTCGGGAACCTGGTGGTTGCGGTGGGCAATCCACTCGGCCTGGCCGGCAGCGTCACGGCCGGCGTCGTCAGCGCGCTCGGTCGAGCCCTGCCGGTCCGGACCGGTAGGGCGAGCCGGATCATCGAGGACGTCATCCAGACCGACGCGGCGCTGAATCCGGGCAACTCGGGCGGAGCGCTCGCCGACGGCCACGGCCGGGTGGTCGGCATCAACACAGCCGTCGCCGGGATCGGCCTCGGTCTTGCGGTGCCGATGAACCCGACGACCCGGAGGATCATCTACTCGCTCCTGCATGACGGCCGGGTTCGTCGGGCCTACTTGGGGCTTGTCACCACGCCGGCGCCGCTGCGGCCGCAACTTGCCGAGCGGTTCGGGCAGCGGTCGGCCCTGCGGGTGGTGGAAGTGATTTCGGGTAGTCCTGCAGGAGAGGCAGGATTGCGGAACGGCGATCTCGTACTGGCTGTCGACGGCACGCCGCTGCGGGATGCCCAGTCGCTTCAGCGGCAACTCTTCGCCGACGCGATCGGTCGGCGTACGGAGATCACGGCGGTCCGCAACGGCGCCCTGGTCGACGTAGTCGCGCTACCCGCCGAACTCACTGACTGACGACAACACGCGGACCACGGTCAACGACATACCGCGACATAGCGGGACACACCGGCTGAGGTGAAGCCTTGGCGGCTGCCGAGGTGTGAAGTCTGACGGCCGTTCGGGGACAGGGACTGCCGCGCATGACAGCGCATCGCCCGGCCCGACATCCTCGCCGGCTTTCACCCGACTGACAGATGATTTTCCTCGGGCAACGGCAGGCGCTGAACTCCGCCGAGCCTCCGACGAAAGCGGACCTGCTCGGCATACGAGTCCAGCGCCCGCCAGAGCGCTTGGTGGGCCGCCCAGGGCAGCGGCTCGGCACCGTTCTGCCAGGTCGCCCCGAAGCCGATCCAAATCGGCGTCCAGTCGGCCGCGACATCCCATTCTCCGCGGTGCTTCATGAGCAACTCCCGACGGATCCGGAACGCCGTCCGAGGTCCATCCACGCAGATCGGCGCGGTTCTCACGGGCCACACGCGCAGATCCAACGCCATCAACGTGAGCTCTAAGTCGCCGAGAACACGCGGGTCGACCAGCACGGTCGCGACGTTCTCGTGCGGGGCGCGTTTCACACCCGGCACACTAACCCGGCCAACAGGTGCTCGTCAGCCCACTGCAGCCAGCGCGAGACCGCAGGTGTGATCCGTCATCGCCGGTCGCACGATTCCACTGATCAGCCACTGACGCGCGGCGGAGTGTGGCGATGATGGCCTGGTCACCCGGATCGGCTGGTCGACTGGCTCCGAGTGACAGTCGCCGGTAGGGGTTTCCACAGGAGATGGACGCCCGATTGACATGCTCGAACAGGTGTTCGAACATGGAGGGGTGACGGGGACTTCTGCACTTGACGTGCCGACCGGGCTGACTGATCCAGCCGGGCCGGTTACTGCACTGGATCAGGCCAGGTCGTTGCTTGCCAGGGCCCGGGAGCAGAAGGCTGCCCGTGCCGGGACAGCTGCCGCACCGGTGGCGCCGCGGACCACCGTGACGAGGGTGCAGCAGGCGCTGGACACCGCGGACACCGAGCGTGCACTAAGCACTCTGCCAGCTGTCTCCGACCTTTTGTCCGGGGGTGCCCTGCGTGGCGGCGCGGCGTACTCGGTGCGGGGGTCGACGGCGCTGGTGATGGCGATGATGGCGGGTCCCTCCGCCGACGGGGCCTGGTGCGGAGTGGTCGGGCTGCCCACGTTCGGGGTGGAGGCTGCCCGCGAGCTTGGCGTCGATCTCGAGCGGCTGGTGCTGGTGCCCGATCCGGAGCGGGACTGGCTCAGCGTGGTCGCGGCGCTGGTCGACGCCCTGACCGTGGTGGTGGTCCGGCCGCCGGGGGAGGTGACACCGGGGGAGGCGTCCCGGCTGGCGGCCCGGTTGCGCTCGCGCGGTGCGGTGCTGATCGCGGTCGGCTCCTGGCCGGGCAGCGAGGCCCGGCTGGAGGTGCAGAGCAACAACTGGGCCGGTCTGGGCTCCGGCGACGGTCATCTCACCGGCCGGCAGGCGACCGTCGCGGTGACCGGGCGGGGAGTGGCGGTGCGGCCACGGCAGCACCGGCTCTGGCTGCCCGCCGTCGACGGCTCGATCCGCTCGGTGGAGCCATCGGTCGGATCGGTCGAGCTGGCGCCGGCCTGGCAGCAGGAGGCGGCGGGATGACCACTTCACCGCAGATCATGCCGGGCCGCCCCCGGAGGGGGCTCACCCGGACGATGGTCGTCTGGTGCCCGGACTGGCCGGTGACCGCGGCGGCCACCTCGGCGGGCTGTCCTCCGGACGCGCCGGTCGCGGTCCTGGTGAAGGGCCGGGTGCTGGCCAGTTCCGCCGCGGCCCGAGCCGTTGGGGTTCGGCGCGGTCTCCGGGCCCGGGATGCGCAGTCCCGCTGCCCGGAGCTGGTGGTGCTGAAGTACGACCCGGTCATCGACGCCCGGGCCTTCGACCCGGTGATCAGCTGCCTGGAGGCGCTCACCCCGGGCATCCAGGTGGTCCGTCCCGGCATGTGCGCGCTGAGGGCCCGCGGCCCGAGCCGGTTCTACGGGAGCGAGCCGGCCGCGGCGGAGAAGCTGCTCGACCGACTCGAGACGTTCGACGTACTGGGGAGCCGGGTCGGGATCGCGGACGGGCCGTTCGCCGCCGAGCAGGCGGCCCGGTCGAGCTCCGCCGAGGCTCGGGTACTCGTCGTACCCGAGGGTGGCTCGGCGGAGTTCCTGGCCCCGTTCACGGTTGACGTGCTCGAGCAGCCCACCCTCACCGACCTGCTCCGCCGGCTCGGTCTGCGCTCGCTCGGCGCCTTCGCCGAACTACCGGCGACCGAGGTGCTGACCCGGTTCGGTGCCGACGGTGCGTTCGCGCACCGGCTCGCCCGAGGGTACGACGACCGCCCGGTGGTGGCCCGGCAGGCGCCTCTGGAGCTAACCCGCACCCTCGACTTCGAGCCGGCGGTGGACCGGGTGGACCAGGTCGCGTTCGCCGTCAGGGGGGTCGCCGACGAACTCGTCACCCAGCTGACCACGCTCGGGCTGGTCTGCACCACGCTGAGGGTCGAGGTCGGTACGGAGGCCGGCCGGGTGCACGAGCGGGAGTGGCTGCATCCGCGCTGGTTCAGTGCCGCGGATCTGGTGGACCGGGTCCGCTGGCAGTTGCAGGGCAGCGGGACGGCGACCAGCGAGCTGACCTCACCCGTCGTCAGGGTCCGGCTGATCCCGGCGGAGGTCGATCCGGTCGGTGCCCACGTCGACGGCCTGTGGGGCGGCGGCCCGGACGAACGGATCCACCGGGCTCTCTCGCGGGTGCAGAGCATGCTCGGCCACGGCGGCGTCGCCTCGGTGCTGGTCGGTGGTGGCCGGGGTCCGGCGGAGCGGCAGACGCTGGTTCCGTGGGGTGACCGACCGGTGCCGGCCCTTCCGCCGGATCTGCCCTGGCCGGGATCCTTACCGGCTCCGGCGCCGGCCACGATCTACCCGGCACCGCGTCCCGCACTGGTGTTCGCAGCTGACGGCCGGCAGGTCTCGGTGAGTGCCCGCGGCGTCCTGTCCGGCGATCCCACTGCCTTCCGGTTCGAACCAGGCCCTCACGTTGCTGACAGCAACAAGATCCACCCGGTGACCGCCTGGGCCGGGCCGTGGCCGGTGGAGGAGCGCTGGTGGGACGCGGATGCGGAGAACAGGCTGGCCAGGTTCCAGATCGTCGGTGCCGACGG
>JAWWOY010000014.1:0-3970 GCA_033851195.1 Kribbellaceae bacterium
CTGGCGACTCGGGCGCCTAGCAAGGGCACATGACGCCCAAGTCGTGGATTCGGATCGTAGTATTCCGAGGTGGTTACCGGAGATAGCGCGCGCATCCATACGGCCGACCAACTGCTCGACCTTCTCGACCAGGTCGTGGGGGCAAGCGACCGTGGAGATCGGTCACAGGGGTCCGCTGCCGAGTTTTGGACCGAGTTGCTGACGACGCCAGAGCACCCACTGGCCACCCCGTTGCCGGACGAAGCACTCGTCGACTGGGACGACCATGAGCTCCTGGGAAGCCTGAATGGGGCCCGCGTATTAGACATCGGGTGCGGCGCTGGCCGCAACAGCAGGTGGCTTGCGCAGCAGGGAGCCATCGTGGAGGGCATCGACCTGGCGGCGCCCTTGCTGGAGCAAGTCCGACCAACGATGCCAGAGTCGGTCACCCTGACCGCGGTGGACGTGCTTCGCGATCCTTTGCCAGCAGGGCAGTTCGACTTGGTCTACGACTCCGGCTGCTTCCACCACATCGCTCCGCACCGTCGCATCACCTACCTCGAACGTGTGCTGCCGACCGTGCGTCCCGGAGGGCGGTTCGGGATCGTCGCGTTCGCCGCCGAGCGCATGGAGACCCCGAACGACCGTCAGATCGTCATGAGCGGAGATACCCACGGCGGTATGGCCTTCTCACGCGACGACCTCAGGAGGATCTTCGCCCCGCTCCACGCCATCGAACTGCGTGCCGTCCGCTCCGACCGCGAAGGCGCCTTCGGGGCCGACTCCCTCAACGCGGCCCTGTTCGCTGCCGACTGAGCCCTGATCTGGCCGGCTCAACCCCGGCGCGGGAACGCCGACTTCATGCGCAAGTTCGTGAGTGAGTGGGTGGGTCCGGTGGCAGGGCTCCGGGTCCGGTGGCCCGTCCTCGTTCTAGAGCGCGTTCGTTATGCTCGCAGCGTGTTCCGTGAGGCTCGGGCTGACGACTTCGAGGCCGTTATTCGCCTCTACCGACAACTACAGCCGGAGGATCCGGTGCTGCAGGACGGATCAGATGCGGCGGCTTTCGACCAGATTCTGAGTTCCCCAAGGCTGCATCTCTTCGTGCTCGAGCTCAACGGGGTCGTCGTTGCCACTACGTACCTGAACGTGATCCCGAACATCACCCGGTCAGCGTCGCCGTACGCCGTCATCGAGAACGTAGTCGTCGAGGAATCGCTGCGAGGTGCAGGTCTGGGCAAACAGATCATGGATGGCACGCTCCGAGCCGCATGGGATGCGGGTTGCTACAAAGCGATGCTGATGACGGGTTCGCGAAAGCCCGCTACCCACTCGTTCTACAGAGCCTGCGGCTTCTCGGCCGACGCCAAAACAGCGTATGTAGCTCGTCCATCGTGACTTTCATGGTCGGACTGGATGTCCGTACGGCGTACCTGCTGTGCGGTGACTGGCATCGATCCGAGGATGCGGCGCGGGAAGCCGACACGTTGGGTACGAGGTATTGACCGAGACAATGCGCGGCACTAGGTTTCGCCAGGACTGGCAACGTTGTCAGTCGTTGGCTGACGCTGGGAGGAGCACCCATGCGCAGGTTTGCCCTACTCGCCGCGCTGTTGGCGGCGGCACTTCTGCACCCGTCCACCGCTGCGCTCGCGGCGGCCCCGGTCAGCTCGGCAGTCCCCGTCACGAAGCCCTCGACCTGGGTCGGCACCTGGTCTGCCGCAGCCAACGGTGGCGCCGGCGCCACCGGCTACGCGGGCTACACGATCCGCAACCTGGTCCACACCAGCGTGGGCGGCGACCGGGTCCGGGTGAAGCTCTCCAACGCCTTCGGCACCGCGCCGGTGCTGATCGCCCACACCACCGTCGGTCTGCAGAAGTTGCCGGCCAGTGCCGCGATCGCCGCCGGGACGCTGCGCGACGTCACCTTCGGCGGGCAGCGGGGCGTCACGATCCCGACCGGCGCCGAGGTCTACAGCGATCCGGTCAAGCTGCCGCTCGCCGACGCCGCCGACCTGTTCGTCACCACCTTCACGCCCGACCCGTCCGGGCCGGTCACGTACCACGCGACCGGTATGAGCACGTCCTACTACGCCACCGACGGCACCGATCACACCGCCGACCTCGGCGCATCGGGCCTGCCACTCACCACCGGCTCCTGGCACTACGTCACCGAAGTAGACGTGCAGCCCGGCGAGAGCCCCGGGGCTGTCGTCACCCTTGGTGACTCGATCACCGACGGCTACAACTCGACCTCCGGTACCAACAGGCGCTGGCCCGACCTGCTCGCCAGACGGCTACGGGAGCAGCCGGGCGACCGGAGCCGGATCGGCGTTCTCAACGCCGGCATCAGCGGCAACCGGGTGTTGCTCGACGGTGCGGGTGTGCGCGCCACAGCGCGGCTCGACCGCGACGTGCTGCAGCGCACCGGCGCCCGCACGATGATCGTGCTCGAGGGCATCAACGACATCCAGCAGACGCCGCACCAACTGGACCCGGACAAGATCATCGCCGGCCTCAGGGAGTTGGTCGACCGAGCGCACGCCGCGGGCCTGCGGGTGCTCGGCGGAACGGTGACACCGTTCAAGGGCTGGTACACCTACGACGCGAGCGAGGAAGCGGCCCGGGAGGCCGTCAATCGTTGGATCCGCGAGAGCGGTGCATTCGACGCCGTCGTCGACTTCGACGCCGCGATCCGCGACCCGGCCGACCCACAACGGATGCTTCCGGCGTACGACAGCGGCGACCACCTGCACCCGGGCGATGCCGGCTACCAGGCGATGGCCGATGCCGTCGACCTTCGTGAGCTCGGCAGCCCGGGCGCGATTCAGCCGGCACCGCGGGATCCCGCCGAGCGGTCGCTGTCGATCGCGACCACGCCCGACCACACTGTGGCGATCGCCGGCCGTGCGACCACCGTGTCGTTCCCGACGCGCTTGATCGTTCAGGGCCCGGGCACTGTCCACGGCACCCTGACGACCACGCTCGACGGCGTCAGTCAGAACCGGCCGTTCGCCGTCCGCAGCGACAACCGGATGGCGCAGGTCGACCTGGCGCCGGACATCGTCGTACCCGCGACCACGTCGCGCGGCGAGCACCGAATCTCGTTCACCGTCCGCACGGTGGGCGGCAGCATGGCAGGGACCGCGGTCCCCCTGACCGTCGAACAGGTCGGCTGCGCGCAGACCGACGACGCCTGCCCAGTGGGCCTCGACTACGACCACGACTCGATCGCGACCGCCGCGCATCCTGACGACGGCAACTTCGATGGGCTCGGCTGGAGCTACGCGGCCGAGACACTGCCGGCCAGCGGCCAGGTCGTGCTCTCCGGTACGCCGTTCGCGTTCCCCACCAGCGCCGACGGCGTCGCGAACACGCTGACCGCGAGTGGCCAGACGCTGTCGCTGCCCAACCTGCACGGGAGTCGGCTGCGCATCCTCGCCGCCGCCTCCGGTGGGGCGGTAGACGGGACCGGCACGATCACCTACACCGACGGCTCGACAGCGCAGGTGCCGCTGCGATTCAGCGACTGGGCATCCGGTCCGCAGGCCGGTGAGAGTGTCGCCGTGGCCGCTCCCTACCGGCTTCGCGCGGGTGTCGGCCAAGACGGTCCGCCGGTCGACATCTACGCGCAGGCGGTCAGCCTCGATCCCACTCGCGCCGTCCGCTCGATCGCACTGCCCGACCAGCCCAGGCTGAGGCTGTTCGCCGTGACCCTGCAGCAGACCGGCTGAACACCGGCCGGTGGGTCGGGGTGGCGATCCACATCGATCAGGACATCGCGCGTTCGGCCGGTTGCTGACCGGCGAAGGCGTCCGGTTTGCTTACTTGCGCCGGTCGTAGCGGAGGAGTACGGAGCGGTTGTCGAAGGTCCGCGTCTCGACGAATTGCAGGTCGATTCGCTCCTTCGGTGGCAGGAATACCGGCTTGCCGCCGCCGAGCACGACCGGGTGGACGATCACGTGGTACTCGTCGATCAGGCCGAGTTCGGTGA
>JAWWOY010000042.1:0-2558 GCA_033851195.1 Kribbellaceae bacterium
TCCATGGTCTGCTGCCAGGCCAGCAGTTGGCCGCAGAGCTTGTCGCCTTGCTCGTCGTGCCCGAGTGCACGCAGCACTGCCACGGCCTCGGGCAGCACGTCGAGGAGATAGACGGCCCGGCCCTCGATGACCAGACGGTTCACCGCGTCCCCGATCGAGAGTCGTGCCTCTTCCAGGTCGTCGGCCCGCCGGGCCAGACGGCTCCGGTAGACCATCACCTGGTAGTCGAAGTAGCCGCGGTGGCCGCGGATATCTGAGTCGGCTTCATCGATCAGTACCCGGGCGCGCTCGTAGTTGCCGGCCTGGAACTCCACCATCGCCAGGCAGCCGGCCACCTTGGTCCGCTCGGGGTCGTCCGAAGCCTGGCTCGTGCGAGCCAGCTCAGCCCATCGACGGGCCTCCCCCACGTTGCCCAGCTCCAGGTCGACCCTGCTGAGGGCCATGTAGGCGGTTTCGTCCGGATAGACACCAGGGTTGACCAGCGCGGCCTCCCAGGCGAGCAGCAGCTCCTTGGCCTCAGGCAGCCGGCCCCACCGCGCCAAGGCGAGACCACAGGTCGCCTGCACAGTGACTGAGCGCTGCAAGTTGTCGTGCTTACGTGCATCCGCGACCAGCGCCGGGATGTCGGCCAAGCTGACCGTGTCCAGCAGCAGCGAGCCGGACGACACCCAGCCGCCTCTGGCCATCAGGCCCATCTCCGACTCGGCCGCGATCAGCGTCCGGGCCTCGCCGTAGTGTCGGCGGGCCGCACGGACGTCACCGGTCAGACTCGACAGCCGTCCGGCGATCGCGCGCAGCCTGCCGCGCGTCTCCTTGTCCTCCACCTGCTCGGCGCATGCGTCGGCCCACCGGATGCCGCTCTCGGCCACACTGGCCTGGTACTGCCAAGCGATGCGGAAACCGAGCACGAGCCGCGCGGCCATGTCCCACCGCGCCAGCTGGGCGGCACGCTCCAGTGCGACCTCGAAGGTGGCGGAGTTCGCGTTGGCCGCCCGGTACCGCCGATCCCGGGCAGGGCTGGCCCAGGCACCTTCCAGGCCCTCGACGTACGTCGTACACCAGGCAACGGCGCGGTCCCGGAATTCGGTCATGTCGCCGTCCTGCGAGCTCAACCCGGCGAAGGCGTGCTCCCGGATGGTCTCGAGCATCTTGTACCGGCCGCCGTACAGCTGCTCGAACTCCAGCACCGGCTGCAGCAGCGACTTGTCCACCAGCTCGGCCAGCAGCATCGGTACGTCGGCCGCCTCGATCGGGTCACCCGTGCAGACTCCGACGACCGCGTCGAGGGTGAACGGCGAGCCGAGCATCGACGTCCGGTAGAGCAGCTGCCTTGCCGGGTCGGACAGCGCGTCCACACTCCAGGCGATCGTGTCGGCCAGCGTCCGCTGATGCGGCGCACCGAATCGCCGCGGCCCGGACAGCAGCCGGAACCGGTCGTCCAGCGCCGCCAGAATCGTCTCCACGGAGAGCGACCCTGCTCGCGCCGCCGCCAGCTCGAGCGCCAACGGTAGACCGTCCAGTCGCTGACAGAGCCGCGCCACCGTGGTCGCGTTCTCCGGCGTCAACGAGAAGTCGGGCCTGACCCGCGCCGCCCGCCGGCAGAACATCTCCACCGCCGGACTCGCCGCGATGTCCACCAGGTTCTTGTCATTGGCCGGTACGCCGAGCACCTGTACGCGCCAGACCACCTCATCCGGCAGACCGAGCGGGATCCGCGAAGTGACCAGTACACCGACCGCGGGGAAGCTGCGTACCACCCGGTTCGCAACGGTGGCCACTCCGTCGAGGACGTGCTCCGCGTTGTCCTCCACGATCACCAGGTCGCCCGGCTTGCGGCTGGACAGGAGGTCGTCCAGATCCGACATACCGGGGGCTGTTCCGAAGGCGTCGAGGATCGCGGACGGCACGGCGGCATCCCGCTGGACAGTGGTCAGGTCGACCACCACCACCGTCGTGTCGGCACCAGAGAAGCGGTCGGCGGCCGCGAGTGCGAGCTCGGTCTTCCCGACGCCGCCCGGACCCACCAGGGTGACGAGCCGGTTCTGCTGCAGCAGCGACTCCAGCTCGATCAGCTCCTGTTCCCGGCCCACCAATCCGTCAGGGATCGGCCGGGTGCCTCTCCAGCGCAGTCCGTTCGCCACCGGATCGGCGACAGCGATGACTGGACGGACAATCGCATGCCCGGCCGCAGCCAGGAACCTGCCGGCATCGCCGTCACGGAGGCCGAGGCCCTTGGCGAGCAGCCGGACGGAGTCCTTGCGTGGGCGTCCGACCCGGCCCGCCTCGAGCTCGCGAATCGTGCGGACGCTCAGCCCGGCGCGAGCGGCGAGCTGTTCCTGGGAGAGCCCGGCCTGGACCCGCAGGTCGAGCAGGAGATCGGCGAAGCCACGCCGTCCGCCATCCCGGCCATCCGTGTCCGACAAGGCACAGCACCCCACTCCCGAGCGTGACGGATTCCCCGCACAATATAGCGTGACAGGGTTCGCATTCCGGACGCACCCGGTGACCAAGGGCAGGTAGGCAGCGGAGATTGCCCGGCGGGATTGGTTAGTACAAAT
>JAWWOY010000093.1:0-4815 GCA_033851195.1 Kribbellaceae bacterium
GCACCCGCTCGATGTAGGCCATGAAGGCGGCCGACGGCCCGACCACCAGAACGCCGCCTCGCTCGAACCGCCTGCGGTCCGAGTACAGCAGGTACGCCGCGCGGTGCAGCGCGACCACGGTCTTGCCAGTCCCGGGGCCGCCGCCGATCACAGTCACGCCGCGGGCGGGGGCCCGGATCGCCTTGTCCTGCTCGGCCTGGATGGTGGCGACGATGTCGCGCATAGTGTGTCCGCGGGCCCGCGACAGCGAGGCCATCAGCGCACCCTCGCCCATCACCGGCAGGTCCTCCGGCGCGCGCTCGGGGGCGAGCAGATCGTCCTCGAGGCCGACGATCCGCGGCCCCTTGTTGCGCAACACCCGGCGTCGTACGACGCGCAGCCGATCGGTCGCGGTGGCCCGGTAGAAGGGCTCCGCGGCCGGCGCGCGCCAGTCGATCACCAGCGGCTCGTACTCCGCGTCGCGGACACCGATCCGGCCGACGTACAGCTTGTCCAGCCCGGTCGCGGTGCGGGCGGCCTCGGTCTCGTCGCCGTGGTCGGAGTCGAGCCGGCCGAACACCAGGCCTTCGTGCTCGGCGTCCAGTTCGGCGATCCGCCGGGCCGCTGCGAACACCAGTACATCGCGCTCGTACAGGCCGGTCTGTTCCTCGTCGCGGACCCGGCCGACGTTCTGGGCCTGGCCGCGCTGGTGCCCGTCAACAGCAATCCGGGAGGCGGAACGGGCAGCCTCTTCGACCCGGGCGTACACCCGGTCGACATGCTGCTGCTCGGCTTCGAGCTCAGCGCGCTCGACGGTCTCTAGATCGGTCGACGTGTGGGGATGATCCACCGGGGTCCTCTCTACTGCCGGGCGGGACAGTGCCCCGCTCCCGGCATGGAACACATGAACGACCAATCTTAGTTGCTCGTGCCGGGCAATCCACGCGCGGTGTCAAGCTTTGCCGACCGCCTCCGCGACGATGGCCGCACCGAGCGTCGTCGCCGGTACGCCGGTGCCGGGGTGGGCGCCTGCTCCGACGCAGAAGAGGCCCTTCACCGGTGACACGTTCGACGCCCGCCGACGGGCCGTCCAGGCCCCTTCCCAGGCGACCCCGGTCCACCACGAACGCGAGGTGCGCCGGGACACCACCTTGTCCCGGACGGGCAGTCCGCGAGCCACCAGCAGATCCACTACGTCGTCGGTCGGGTAGCCGTGCACGAGCACCGACCACGCCTGATGCCCGGGCGGCGCCTGGCCACCGGTACGGACGACCACCGGCGGCTGGCCGTGCAGCACCGTCTCGAACGGCAGGTCGGGTAGCGGGTCCCGCAGGCCCAGGTGTACGACGTACGCGGCGTGGGCGTCGTGGGTCCTGAGAACACGACGTCGTTCCTTGGCGGCGGCCGGGTCGTCCACCAGATGGCCATACAGCTCGCGCGGGTCGATGTCGCTGACGACGATCTCGGCCGGCAAGGCCGTACCGTCGGACAACCGGACGCCGGTGACCCGGCCGGACGCGGTATCGACGCCGACCACCTCGGTGCCGGTGCGGACCTCGACCCTGCGCTCGGTCACCCGTTGCGCGAGGGCGTCGGCCAGGAGGCTGAATCCGCCGGAGATGGTCCATCGGCCGAAGGTGCGCTCCAGGTACGACCACACCCCGACGTAGCCGGGCGTCAGCCTCGGCTCCGACCCGTGCTGCGTCGCGTAGAAGTTCAGTACCGCGCGCGCCCGGTCGTCGTCGAGGCGGCGCTGCGAGACCTGGTCGAGGGTCTGCCAGGGCTTGAGCGCGAGCATCGCCTTGCGCGGCAGCCGATCCGGCAACGGCGGCTCCAGCGAGTTCTTGCGCAGCAGTTGCCAGGTATCGCCGTAGCTGTCGACCAGGTCGGTCCATCGCTTGGCGGTTTGAGCACTGGCGAGGTCGGTCCAGGCCTCCAGTTGGCCGGCTCGGTCACCGACCGGCAGGTCCAGGATCGAGCCGTCGTTGAAGAGATGCCGGCGCGGCTCGGTGATCGGATCAAGCTGGGCCAGGCTCTCGATCGGCCGGCCGGATTTGCGGAACAAGTCGCGCAGGGCGGCCGGCAGCGTCGTACTGGCTGCTCCCGCGTCCCAACTGAAGCCATCGGCCTCGATCCGGCCCAGCGCGCCGCCGAGCCGGTTGTCCCGTTCACAGATGGTCACCTGGTGCCGCTGCTTGGCCAGCCGTACGGCGGTGGCGAGACCGGCGAGACCGGCGCCGATCACGATGACGCGGGCCATCAGGCGACTCTCGTCCCGGTCGCCGGGGCCCTTCGGCTATCCCGCCAGGCCCTGAACCGCGCCAGCCCGCGGCGGACCGCCCGGATCGCGAAATAGACCGAGGCCAGACCGGTCACCAGCAGGATCGCGGCAATGATCAGCGCGGCCGTCGGGTGGAAGGCGGCCAGCGACACGACACCGGCGACCGTCACGTCCTCGGCGGAGGAGGCGGCGATGTTCGTCACGGGCTCGGGGGAGGTGTTGATCGCCAGCCGGAGGCTCGCCTTGACCAGGTGCGAGATGAGCGCGACCCCGCCGCCGGTGGTGGCGATGATGGCCTGGTGGAACGTGCTCGCATCGCCGGCCAGCAGCGCCGCGACTACCGCACCGACGGTCGGCCGGATCACGGTGGAGATCGTGTCCCACGCGGAGTCGACGTACGGGATCTTGTCGGCCACGAACTCGAAGGCGAACAGGGCGCCGGCCGCGATCAGGACACCGTTGCCGGTGAGAGCGTGCGGCACCTCGTCGACGCCCGCGAAGCGTCCGAGAAGCCCGAGGATCAGAACGCAGGCATAGGCGTTGATCCCGCTCGCCCAGCCGGTCGTCAACGCCAGCGGCAACGCTTCCATCTCGTGCTCCGTAACAGTGTGGTGCTACCCCGTGGCCGGCGCTCCGGCGTCAGCATTGAACCCTGCTGCCACCAATCTTGGTTAACCGTTGACATCAGCGTCCTCGCGACCCAAAGTGAACGGGCTGGCGGTCTTTGTGACCGTTGGCCCGGGTCAACCCCATTCGGGTCAGGGAGATCAAATCATGCGTCGTCGTCCGAAGATTCTCGCCGCAATGGCAGCGATCGCGCTGCCCTTATCAGTGACCGGCGTGTCGCAAGCCAGTCCACCGACGCCTGTTGCGTCAGCTCCTTCACCCTCCACCGCTGCCGCCGCCGAAGCGTTCCACGCGGCCTCCCAGCAGTACGGCGTACCCGAGTCGGTGCTGCTCGCGGTGTCCTACGCCGAAACCCGCTGGGACGACCACCAGGGCCAGGCGAGCACGTCGGGCGGCTACGGCCCGATGCACCTCACCGCCGCCGACCCGACCGATTCCGAGGATCTGTCCGCCGGCCGGAAGCTGGCCAAGGCGGATTCGCTCCGCACGCTCTATCGCGCGTCGGACCTGACCGGTCTTGACCCGGCGGCGCTGCGCACTGACCCGACGGCCAACATCGCCGGTGGTGCCGCACTGCTTGCCGACTACCAGCGCTCGCTCGGTCTGCCCGTTGGTGCTCAGACCTCCGCCGCCGATTGGTACGGCGCGATCGGCTCGTACGCCGGCGCGGAGGACAGGAGCGGCGCTGCTGCTTTCGCCGACGACGTCTACACGATCCTGGCGCGTGGCGCGGCTCGGACCACCAACACCGGGCAGCAGCTCGCCATGGCGCCGCTGAAGGTGACACCGCAGCGTGCGCAGCTGGCTCGGACCAACCTGCCGGTTGCTCCCACGACACCTGGTGACGCGACGGAGTGTCCGAAGGACCTGGCCTGCGAGTCGCTGCCGGCGCCATACCAGTCGCTTGGCGCGGACCCGACGGACTACGGCAACCACGACACCGGCGACCGGCCCAAGACCGGCAAGATCGACTACATCGTCATCCACGACACCGAAGGCGGCTGGCAGGGCACGCTCAACCTGGTCCAGAACCCGAGCTACTTGGCTTGGCAGTACACGATTCGGTCGTCCGATGGTCAGGTCTGGCAGCACCTCAAGGCCAAGGACGTCGGATGGCAGGCCGGTAACTGGTACGTCAATATGCATTCGATCGGGATCGAGCACGAGGGCTTCGCGGCCCAAGGCGCGACCTGGTACAGCGAGGCGCTCTACCGCAACTCGGCCAAGCTGGTCCGCTACCTCGCCGAGAAGAACGACATCCCTCTTGACCGGGCGCACATCCTCGGCCACGACCAGGTGCCGGGCACGGTTCC
Organism: Kribbellaceae bacterium; assembly: GCA_033851195.1. GTDB lineage: Bacteria > Actinomycetota > Actinomycetes > Propionibacteriales > Kribbellaceae > Kribbella. The sequence continues at coordinate 4,201 of JAWWOY010000093.1, forward strand.
GTCCACGGTCGCCGGCATGCACTGGGATCCGGGACCGTACTGGGACTGGGAGCACTACTTCGACCTGCTCGGCGCTCCGATCAAGGACTCCAACATTCCGATCCGCACCGGCTCGATCGTAACGATCAAGCCCGGCTTCGCCGACAACGTCCAGCTCATTACGGGCTGCAACACCGACGGCACCTGCGCGCCGCAAGGCACCAACTTCGTCTACCTGCACCAGTCGCCGGACGACGCGGCGCCGCTGGTCAAGGACCTCGGCCTGCATAAGGACGGCTCGGACAGCACCCTTCGGGTGTCGGACATCGGTGCTCGCGCCGCAGCCGGTTCGACGTACGTGGTGGCTGATCGCTCGGGCGACTGGCTGGCGATCTGGTACCTCGGTGCCAAGGCCTGGTTCAAGAGTCCTGCCTCGGCTCCGGATGCCTTTGCCAAGCCTGGCTTGGTGGTGACTCCGAAGCCTGGTCTGGCCACGGTGCCGGTCTATGGCCGGGCCTACCCGGAGCAGGCGGCGTACCCGACGGGTATCCCGTACCAGACGGTCACGCCGCTGCAGTACACGATCGGTGCGGGGCAGTCCTACCCGGTGGGCGATCTGAACATCGAGACCGACTA
>JAWWOY010000103.1:0-5305 GCA_033851195.1 Kribbellaceae bacterium
GGTTCACCTCGGGCGCGGCCAGCGCAAGCTGGGAGGTCGTCTCGCCCATACCTGACCCGATCTCGAGCACCACCGGGGCAGTCCGGCCGAACCACGCATTCAGCTCCATCGGCTGCGTCACCGCGCCAGTTGCTGCAGCATCCAGTGGGCGATCGTCGAGGCTCCGGCCGAGGTGGGGCCAGAGTTGTCTCCACGCCCGCTGCTGGCCGGCCGTCATCCGCGCGCTGCGCCGGATGTGGCTGACCACCCCCGGCAGTCGGGGCTGATCCATCGTCTTCACCGCCACAATCTACCGAAGCCTCTCGTACCGCAGCGCGTACCAAAGGGGACCACAGACAACCGTTATGTCCTGATCTGGACAACCCACGGGAAGAGATTTGTCTCAATGAGTGATTTGTCGTCTCACATCGCGAAACCACAGCCCGTTGATCGACTTTGTCCGCTTTCATGGTGTGCATGGACGTCTCCGCCAACAGCCCTGCCAACGCGCTCACGCGCCGCCGGCACGTGGACCTGTTGCGTGTCGCCTCCGCCACCTGTTGACCTTCGGCGCAGTCTCAGCTCGCTCTGACCTGACCGTCCGCGACCGCCTTGCGTCGCCCGGATCTCCGAAGGCAAATCTGTGAGCATCTCCAGCATCCGTCCTGCCCGCCTTCTAGCCGCCTCGGCCGCCGTCCTAGCCCTGGTCGCCGCTGTCGCCGGTTGTTCCCGCGCCGACACCCAGAAGACCGCCGCCACCTCGGCCGACAAGGGCCCGGCCAGCCAGCTGCGCCTGGGCTACTTCCCGAACGTGACGCATGCTGCCGCCCTGGTCGGTCTCGACCAGGGGCTGTTCAGCAAGGAGCTCGGCAGCACCAAGCTCGTGCCGACCAAGTTCAACGCCGGCCCCGAAGCGGTCGGCGCGCTGCTGGGCGGCTCGCTCGACGCCTCCTTCATCGGCTCCGGTCCGGCCATCAACGCCTACGCGAAGTCGAAGGGCGATGCGGTCCGGCTGATCGCAGGCGCCACTTCAGGCGGCGCCCAGTTGGTGGTCAAGCCGGGCATCACCAAGCCGGCCGACCTGATCGGCAAAACCGTGGTCACGCCGCAACTCGGCAACACCCAGGACGTGTCGCTGAAGAAGTGGCTGGCCCAGCAGAACCTGACCGGCAAGGTCAAGGTCACCAACCTGGACAACGCGGCGACACTGGACGCGTTCAAGAAGGGTGACGTGGACGCCGCCTGGCTTCCCGAGCCCTGGTCGTCCCGTTTGGTGCTGGACGCCGGCGCGAAGGTGCTGGTGGACGAGGCCTCGCTCTGGCCGGGCGGCAAGTTCCCCACCACCGTGCTGATCGTACGGACCCAGTTCCTGCAGGAGCACCCGGAGACGGTGCGGCAGTTGCTGGCCGGTCTGGTCGCCGCCATCGACTTCACCAACACCGACAAGGCCGCGGCGAAGACAGCGGTCAACAAGCAACTGAAGGACCTGACCGGCAAGGCGCTGAAGTCGGCGGTGATCGAGCGAGCCTTCAGCAAGATCGAGGTCACCGCCGACCCGATCGCGGCGGAGTTCCCGCAGTTGGCCAAGGACCAGGTCACCGCCGGCATCGCGAAGGTCGCGCCGAGCGTCGCCGGATTCGCCGACCTCGGCCCGCTGAACGACGTACTGGCGAAGGCCGGCAAGCCCCCGGTCGACGCCGCTGGCCTGGACCAGAAATAGTGACCCGCCCGCCGGCGACCGGGCGCCTACAGGCGACCGGTTCCGGCAACAAGGAAAGGCAGACGATGACCGCGACACTCGAAGGCCGGCAGGTAGTCAACGCCGCACCCCACCCGGTCCGGTTCCACCGGGTGGGCAAGACCTTCGGACAGGGACGGCGGGCCGTCGTTGCGCTCGACCAGGTCGACCTGGAGGTGACTGCGGGGGAGTTCGTCTGCCTGCTCGGCGCCTCCGGTTGCGGCAAGACGACTCTGCTCAACCTGGTGGCCGGCCTGGACGAGCCGACCGCCGGCCGGATCGAGCTCAGCTCATCGAGGCCCGCGGTCGTCTTCCAGGAGCCTGCGCTGATGCCGTGGCTGACCGCCGCCGGTAACGTCGAGTTGCCGCTGCGGATGGCCGGCGTCTCGAAGGCCGAGCGCCGCGCCAAGGCGGCCGAATTGCTTGAGCTGGTCCGCCTCGCCGGGCTCGGGGACAAGCGCCCGCACGAGCTGTCCGGCGGTATGCGCCAGCGGGTCGCCCTGGCTCGCGCCCTTGCCTCGACCACCGACAACACCGGGTCGGGCGTCGGCAAGCCCTCGCTGCTGTTGATGGATGAGCCGTTCTCCGCCCTCGACGCGATCACCCGTGACGTGCTCCAGGCCGAGCTGCTCCGGATCTGGCGCGCGACCGGGACGGCGATCCTGTTCGTCACCCACGATGTCCGCGAGGCGGTCCGGCTCGGCCAACGCGTCGTACTGCTGTCCTCCCGTCCCGGCCGGGTCGTCCGCGAGTGGGATGTGGACGGGCTCTCGGGCGCCGGCGAGGCCGCGGCGGTGGACGAGGTCAATGCCGAGCTCCGGACGGTGATCAGCAGCCATGCCGCGGCCTGACTCCGCCGTCGGGCCCGTTCAGGACCGCGTCCGGACCGCCGACGAGTACGCCGGGTCGGTCGAGGCAGGGCTGGATGCGCTGGACACACCCGTCTCCGCACACGACGGCGGCCAGCTCCGGCGGATCGCCGGTCGGCTGCTGCCCCCGGTCGCCGTCGTGGTGCTGCTCTTGGTCGTTTGGCAGGTGCTCTGGGCGGCGGCCTTCTGGCCCGAGTTCAAGCTGCCGGCTCCGGCCGCGGTCTGGTCGCAGATCTGGGAGCTGGTGACCACCGGCCAGATCCTCGACCTCTTCTGGGTGTCGGTCCACCGGGCGGTGATCGGGTTCGCGATCGCACTGCTCATCGCGGTCCCACTCGGCCTCGCGATCGCCAACGTCACTTTGATCCGCCGGGGGATCGGCCCCTTGGTGTCCGGGCTGCAGAGCCTGCCGTCGGTGGCATGGGTGCCGGCCGCGATCCTGTGGTTCGGCCTGAACGACCGGGCGATCTACTGGGTCGTGCTGATGGGCGCCGTACCGTCGATCGCCAACGGTCTGGTGTCGGGTCTCGACCAGGTGCCGCCGATCCTGCCGCGAGTGGGCAAAGCCCTCGGCGCGAGCCGCTTGGGCGGGATCCGCTACATCCTGCTGCCCGCGGCGCTGCCGGGCTTCCTCGGCGGGCTGAAGCAGGGTTGGGCCTTCTCCTGGCGGTCCCTGATGGCTGCCGAGTTGATCGCGACGTCACCCGAGCTGGGCGAGGGGCTCGGCCAGTATCTGCAGAACGGGATGTCGCTTTCGGACATCTCGCTGGTGTTCGCCGGGGTGCTGCTGATCTTCGTCGTCGGCGTCGGGATCGAGCTGCTGGTGTTCCGGCCGCTGGAGAACTCGGTGCTGCGGGCACGTGGTCTGACCCGAGCCAGCTGACCGGGCCCGTACTGTTGGGGACGTGGTTCGATTCCTGCCGTTCCTGATCAGTCTCGCGCTCAGCGTCTACGCGCTGTTCTCGTGCATCCAGACCCGCAGTAAGGACGTTCCCTACCTGCCCAGGCTGGTTTGGATCCTGCTCATCGTTTTCGTTCCGTTCGTCGGGCCGATCGTGTGGCTGCTGCTGGCTCGGGGCCAGGGCACCCCCCTGGGCCGGGCCCCCGCGTCGTCCCGGCCGAACCGGCCGACGGGTAGACCGCTGGCGCCTGACGACGACCCGGACTTCCTGGCCTCGCTGGAGCGCTACCGAGACCCCCGTACGACGGTCCGCCCGCCGAAGCCGGTTGAACCGAAGGCGCCGACGTCAGCTGACAATCAGGCTGTGGAGCCCGAGGCGGACAAGCCCAAGACGGAGCAGCCCGACCGGCCGGCCAAGGCTGGGAAGGACGAGGACAACGCGTCCGATTCACCCAGCGACACCGACGGCGACCGCTGAACAGTGATCTGAGGATTCTCGAGCCCGGAGGCCGAGGCCGGGTCTGACCGGTCTGGAGGACTGGCTGGACCCGGCTGCGTCTATTGGTCTGAGCCGGACGTTCGCGGCTTTCGCCGACGGCTCAGCTCCCGGCGGCCGTCAGGCGGACTTCCTATGCTCGGGAAGTATGACGTTGTCCCGCTCGGACTCCGTGGTCCCACCCCAGACGCCGTACGGCTCTCCGACGGAGAGTGCGTGCTGGCGGCATTCGGGCTGGACCGGGCAGGTTCCGCAGAGCGACTTGGCCACCATCTCGCGAGCGCGTTTGCGAACGCCACGCTCCGATTCGGGGGAGAAGAACAGCTCCGGGTTGACGTCGCGGCATGCGGCTTGCGACTGCCAGTCCCACAGATCCATTAGCGGCGCGGGTAGGCGAGGCATCCCTCTCGACATGGCAACCTCCTTGACTCACCGTGAGCGCGGACGGGCGCTCGGTGAAAACTATGCTCAACTCATGCCGAGTTCAACCCTTGTTTTCTCGAACCTCGATCAGGTTGTTATCGGGTCGTGGCGAATTGGTTGCCGCGGAGGGTGTCGAGCAGTCATCCGGAAGGCTCATCCGGACGGCGGTCAGGGGGAGTGTCAGACATCGTCAGCAGGGTCGTACTTGTAGTACTCGTGGGTGCCGTGTGCAGTGCCCGTCGCGCCGGTGAGCGCGCGGATCACCATCGCGTGGGTGATCGCCAGCACCGGGCCGTCGGTGCTGGCCGTGTGCCGGCCCAGAGCTGACCGGGCCCGCTCCCGGATGCGGGACAGCGGCTCCCAGGCGCGAGGCGCGCCCTCCGGCCACTCCCCGCTGAACTCGTCGAACTCGGCCTGCGCAGCCCGTACGTCGGCGACCCCGCGCCACGAGCCGGTGCTGTCCGGCAACCAGTCGCGCAGGTCGTAGTCCACCCGTACGCCAAGGGCGAGCCGGTGGCCGATGATCGCCGCACTCTGCAGCGCGCGGGTGAAAGGCGAGCTGACCAGGTACGTCGCGCCGATGCCGCTGAGTAGATCCGCCACCGCCTCGGACTGCTTTGCTCCGGCCGGGCAGAGCGGAGCGGTGTCAGCAGCCATCCCGGGCCAGCCGCGGCTGTCGACTGGCGAGTAGTCCGGCGCGCCATGGCGGACTAGGTAGATCTGGGTCACGAGGCAGTTCTACCTGAGAAAGGGTCACGAGGCAGTGCTGGTGCTTCGCTGGTGTCGTCTCCGTCCGCTCAGCGCAGGTGGCGGGCGCCGGCCCAGCCGCTCGCCCCGTTCGGCGCCGGCGCCGGCTCGGCGATCGCGGTCGCCGGTCGCACGGCGCGGTGGTCGCCGAA
>JAWWOY010000110.1:0-4635 GCA_033851195.1 Kribbellaceae bacterium
CCCACTGTCCTTCGATGATGTGCAGGTCGGTGCGGCAGACCCCGGCCGCATCGATCTTGACGATGACGTCGAGCGGTCCCCGCAGAACCGGATCGTCGATCTCGTCGAGGCTCGGGGGCTTGCCGTATTCATGGACTCGGACTGCCTTCATCTCTTCAGCCACCTCCGGGTTTCGCTACTCCTGGTCCGATCGTGGCGGGGCGCGCAGTGGGTGGAAAGGGGCGTTATCGCCTTCAGATAACGATTCGACCGAGCGGAATTCGAATGAGCAGAATGAGCCCCATGAGCACACGCAGGCCACCGATCCGGGCGCAGGTAACCACCGAGGACCAGTCGGTCACCACGCTGGAGTTGTTCTTCGACCTGGTCTTCGTCTTCGCGCTGACCCAGATCACCGCGCTGATGGCGCACGACCTGACCGTGCACGGCGTGATCCGCGGCCTGCTGCTGGTCGGGTTGCTGTGGTGGAGCTGGATCGGGTTCGCCTGGCTCTGCAACCTGGTCAAGGCCGACGAGGGCTCGGTGCGGCTGGTGCTGCTGGTCTCGATGGCGGCGATGTTCCTGGTCGCGCTCGCCATTCCGGAGGCCTTTCACGACCTGCCCGGCGGCCTGCCCGGGCCAGTGGTGATCGCCGGGGCGTACTTCGTCCTGAGGGCGATGCACCTGTGGCTGTTCTGGCTGATCGCCGAGGGTGACAAGGTGCTTCGCCGAACCCTGTTGCGCTTCGCGCCGTCGATGATCGGCGGCACGGTCCTACTGCTCGTCGCCTCCCGGTTCCACGGTGTCACCCAGACCGTGCTCTGGGGGCTGGCGCTCGCGGCCGACTACGGCGGCACCGCGCTGATCGACGCCCGCGGCTGGCGGTTGCGGTCGGCCGCCCACTTCGCCGAACGGCACGGCCTGATCATCATCATCGCCCTGGGCGAGTCGATCGTGGCGATCGGCGTCGGCGTCACCGACCTGCCGATCTCCACACCGATCCTGATCGCGTCGGTTCTCGGCCTCGCGGTCTCGGCCGCGCTGTGGTGGATCTACTTCGACTACACGGTGATCTTCGGCGAGCAAGCGCTGGCAGCGGAGCCGGAGGAGACCCGACCAACGCTGGCCCGCGACGCCTACACCTTCCTGCACTTCCCGATGGTGGCCGGCGTGGTCATGCTGGCGCTCGGCCTGAAGAAGGTTCTCGAGTACGTCGGCGACACCGAGCACCACCACCTGGACGACCCGCTGAAGGGCATCGGCCTCTACGCGCTCTTCCTCGGCGTGGTGCTGTACCTACTCGGCCACGTCGGCTTCAAGTGGCGGACCACTCACCACCTCAGTGTGAGTCGGCTGGTGACCGCCGCCGCGGCAGTTGTCGCCGTACCGTTGATCGGCAACGTGCCTGCGCTCGGGCAGGTCGGCGTACTGGCTGCGCTACTGACGGCACTCGTCGTCTTCGAAACCATCCGGTACGCCGAAGCGCGCGACGAGCTCAGACACGGCACGCACGACCCTGCCGATCCCGCGAGCTGACAGCAGCAGGCCCCTGCGACCGCGATGGTCACAGGGGCCCGATGAATGCCGACACGCCGGGTCACAAGGGACCGATGATCGGGTTTAGGCGGTGGCGGCGGTGAGGTCCACCTTTGGCTCGGCGAAGTGGCAGGCGGCCTTGTGGGACTCGCCGGACTTGGCCTGTCGCATCAGCGGCGGCTCCTGCGAGGCGCAGATGTCCTCCGCCTTCCAGCAGCGGGTCCGGAAGCGACAACCACTGGGCGGGTCGATCGGGCTCGGCACGTCGCCGACCAGCCGGATCCGCTCCTTCGGCGGGACGCCCCGGATGGTGCCGAGGTCGGGAGCGGCGGACAGCAGCGCCTGGGTGTAAGGGTGCTGCGGGGCGCCGTAGATCTCGTCCCTGCTGCCCTGTTCGACGATCTTGCCCAGGTACATCACCGCGACCCGGTCACAGAAGTGCCGGACCACGCCGAGGTCGTGGGCGATGAACACGAAGGCGATACCGAGATCCCTGCGCAGGTCCTCCAGCAAGTTCATCACCTGGGCCTGGATGGACACGTCCAGCGCACTGACGGGCTCGTCCGCGATGATCAGCTGCGGCTCCACCGCGAGTGCCCGGGCGATGCCGATGCGCTGGCGCTGACCGCCGGAGAACTCGTTCGGGTACCGATTGTGGTGCTCGGGGTTCAGGCCGACCCGCTCCAGCAACTCCTGGACGCGCTCCAGCTCTTTCCCCTTCTTGACCAGGTTGTGCACCCGCAACGGCGTACTGATGATGTTGCTGACCGTCTGCCGCGGGTTCAGCGAGCTGTACGGATCCTGGAAGACGATCTGCAACTCCCGCCGGAACGGGCGTAGGTCCTTCTCCTTCAATCGGGCGATGTCGGTGCCCTTGAACAGGATCGAACCCGCGGTCGGGGTGAGCAGCCGGGTGATCATCCGGCCGGTCGTCGACTTGCCACAGCCGGACTCGCCGACCAGGCCCAGGCTGCCGCCCGGTTCCAGGTCGAAGCTGACCCCGTCGACGGCCTGGACGACCTTTTTGGTCCGGCCCAGGCCGGACGCTTCCTTGATCGGGAAGTGCATCTTGAGGTCGCGGACCTGGAGCAGCGGGGTGGCTGCACCCGGGGTCGCGTCGACTTTGCGCACGGTGTCGCTCATTTCTCTCCTCAGCCCAGTCTCGGCGCGACCTCGGCCTCGTAGACCGTGGCCTTGTCGTGCAGATGGCAGCGGGACGTGTGCGCCCCGGTGCCGTCAACCGGCAGCAGTTCGGGAAGGTCGGTGGTGCAGCGCTCGCCCTTGACCCGGTCCTTGTAGGGACACCGTGGGTTGAAGGAACAGCCGTCCGGCAGGTTCAGCAGGCTCGGCGGCAGGCCCTTGATCGGGCGCAGTCGCTCGTTCGCGGCCGAGACCGTTGGGATCGATTCCAGCAGGCCCCAGGTGTACGGCATCCGGGGCCTGGCCAGCACGTCTTCAGCGGTGCCGTACTCGACGCAACGGCCGGCGTACATCACCAGGACGTCGTCGGCCATCTCGGCCACCACGCCCAGGTCGTGCGTGATCAGGACGATCGCGGAGCCGAACTCCTTCTGCAGGTTGTTCAGCAGGTCCAGGATCTGCGCCTGCACCGTGACGTCCAGTGCAGTGGTCGGCTCGTCGGCGATCACCAGCTTCGGGTCGTTGACCAGTCCCATCGCGATCATCGCACGCTGCCGCATACCGCCGGAGAACTCGTGCGGGTACTGCTTGAAGCGGCGCTGCGGGTTCGGGATGCCGACCAGCTCGAGCATCTCCAGGGCGCGCTTCTTCGCGATCTCCTTGGACACCTTGTGGTGCACCCGGTAGGCCTCGGTGATCTGGTTGCCGACCGTGTAGAGCGGGTGTAGCGAGGACTGCGGGTCCTGGAAGACCATCGCGACGGCATCGCCGCGGATCTTCATCAGCTCGTCCTCGGGTAGTCCGACGATCTCGTCGCCGCCGACCTGGATCGAGCCGGTGATCCGGGTGCGCTTGCGGTCGTGCAAGCCCATGATGGCCATGCTGGAGACGGACTTGCCGGAGCCGGACTCGCCCACGATGGCAAGGGTCCGGCCGAGCGGAACCGCATAGCTGAGGCCGTTCACCGCGCTGACGAGCCCATCCGCGGTCGGAAACTGGACCGTGAGGTCCTGGACAGCCAGGTAAGGAGTCTCACCGCTCGGCGTGAGCGACACCGAGCGACGCTCACGGGTGGCGATGGACGGTTTGCGCTGGGCCTCGGGCAACGCCTCGCCCTCGCCGGGTACGGTCTCGACCATGGCGTCCTGGATGTCCTTCCGTCCCTCGTCGGCGGGTGTCGTCACGCGAGCCTCACCCGCGGGTCGATCAAGCTGTAGGCGATGTCGACGATGAAATTCATCGCGACCAGTGCGACCGCGGCAATCAGCACAGTGCCCATGATCACCGGTAGGTCATAGGTGTTCAGGCTGTCGATCACCAAGTTACCCAGCCCCGGCAGATCGAAGATCTTCTCGGTGAAGATCGCGCCGGCCATGCTGCTCGCGATGTCCAGGCCGAAGATCGTGATGACCGGGATCAGGCCGGCGCGGAGCGCGTGCTTGTAAGTGACCACGCGGTCCGACAGCCCCTTGGCCCGGGCCGTCCGGATGAAGTCCTCGCTCAGCGTCTCCACCATCGAGCCGCGCGAGAACCGGGCGTACTGGGTGCAGCTGTAAACGCCGAGCACCAGCCACGGCGTGATCAGCCCGGCGAACCACTTACCGGGACTGTCCGTGAATGGCGTCCAGCCGCTCCGGGGCAGGATCGGATAGAGAATGGTGAGGTAGAGCGCGATCATCAGCGCCACGATGTAGTACGGGATCGAACTCAGCACCAGGGTGCTTGTCATCAGCGCCCGGTCCCCGGCGGTCCCGCGTCTCTTCGCGGCCATCGACCCCACGAGGACACCGATGGTGAGCACCAGCACCGCATACCCGAGCATCAGGGAGATGGTCACCGGTAGTGCGGTCGTCAGCATCCCGAGCACCGGCCGGTCGTTCTTGAACGAGTACCCGAGGCACGGCGCCTTGCAATCCTGCACCACGCCCGCGGTCTTGAAGGTCCTGCCCACGAAGATGCCCGCCGTGTACTCCGCGAACT
>JAWWOY010000144.1:0-4103 GCA_033851195.1 Kribbellaceae bacterium
CCGTGCCCATCATGTCCACTGCGAAGCTCTGCTGCCAGAACTCCTCGCCCTCGCCGATCGCCAGGGCGCTGACATTGGACACCACGATGTCCAAGCCGCCCAGCTCGGTGGCGCTGTCGCCGACCCAGCGGGTAAGCGCCTCACCGTCGCCGACATCGACAGCGCGACCAGTGACCTTGGCGCCCTGGTCGCGCAACCGCTCCACCGTTGTGGTGACATCGGCGTCAGTACGGGCGCAGAACGCCACCGCGACACCTTCGTCGGCCAGCACCTCCACGATCGCCCGGCCGATGCCCTTGGTACCGCCGGTCACCAGGGCGCGCAGCCCGGCCAACTGAAGATCCACGTTCCTCGACCTCTTCCCATCCGTCGTGCCGGTGCACGCCGCCTCGCTAATTCTGACATCGGGGCCAAGCGGCAAGCCGGAGCGGAGTACAGAGTCAGGCTTGATCGAAGAAGCGGTCGAGGACGCGGGAGCCGAACTCGAGGGAGGCGGTCGGGACGCGCTCGTTGATGCCGTGGAACATGCCCATGAAGTCAAGCTCAGGCGGCAGTTGCAGCGGCGCGAACCCGAAGCAGCGGACGCCCAGCCGGCTCCACGCCTTCGCGTCGGTACCGCCTGACATCAGCAGTGGTGCCGTCCGGCTCTGCGGGTCCTCGGCGGCCAGGCAGGCCTTCATCGCCTCGACCAGCCCACCGCTGAACTCCGTCTCCAGCGCCAGGTCGTGAACCACCATCTCCCGGGTCACCTTGTCGCCGAGCAACTCGTCGACGGTGGCGAAGAACTCCTCCTCATACCCGGGTAGGAAGCGCCCGTCGACGTGTGCCTCGGCCTCGCCCGGGATGACGTTCACCTTGTAGCCGGCGTTCAACATCGTGGGGTTGGCCGTGTTGTGCAGCGTCGCGCCGAACATCCGGCTGAAGCTGCCGAGCGTCGCCAGCGTTGACCTCATGTCCTCCGGATCGAGCTCCACCCCCAGTACGCCGGACAGCTCGTCGAGGAACTGCCGCACCGTCGGGGTCATCCGGAGCGGCCACTTGTGGCTGCCCAGCCGGGTGATCGCCTGGACCAGATTGGTGACGGCATTGTCGTCGTTCACCATCGAGCCGTGCCCTGCTGTCCCGCGCGCCTTCAGCCGCATCCAGGCGAGGCCCTTCTCCCCCGTCTCGATCAGGTAGAGGCGCAGGTCGTCCTTCACCGTGATCGAGAACCCGCCGACCTCGCCTATGCCCTCGGTGCAGTCCGCCACCATGTCCGGGTGGTTGTCGACCAGCCACTGCGCGCCGAGCCCGCCGCCGGCCTCCTCGTCGGCAGTGAAGACCAGCCGCACCGGACGCCGTGGCTTGACCCCGGCCCGCTGCCGCGCTCGGACCACTGACAGCACCATCGCATCGAAGTCCTTCATGTCCACCGCACCCCGGCCCCAGACGCAGCCGTCGAAGATCTCCCCGGCGAACGGATCCACCTTCCAGTCCTTCGGATCCGCCGGTACGACGTCCAGGTGGCCGTGCACCAGCAGCGGGTCCGCGGAGGTGTCCTCACCCTCCCAGTGCGCCACCAGCGTCGCCCGGCCCGGCTCCGACTCGTAGATGGTCGACTCGATCCCGACCTCGTCCAGCTTGGCCGCGACGTACTCGGCGGCGACCCGCTCGCCGTTGCTCTTCCCGTTGCCGTAATTGGTGGTGTCGATCCTGATCAGCTCGCTACACAGGTCCACCACTTCCGCCTCGGGGGTGTACTCGGGCCGCTTGCTCGTGGTCGGAGAAGTCATGGCTCCATCCTCCCCCGAGCCGATGTGAGTTTCACGCGTGGGGTTTGCTAAGGTTCTCCGGTCGGACACGGAGCTACGCTCCGTGGTAGACCACTCGTCCGGGTGGCGGAATAGGCAGACGCGCTAGCTTGAGGTGCTAGTGCCCTTTACGGGGCGTGGGGGTTCAAGTCCCCCCTCGGACACAGACAGAGCCTCAGGTCTAAACAGACCAGCGGCTCTTTTCTTCATCCTCTGACGGCAATTCGGTCACCCGTGTCGGCTGAACTGTTACAACCACCAATCGATCCACCGCAGCCGGTAGGTCACCCGACCTCAGATGGATGGAGGTAGTCAGTCCCTCACGCCGCCCCACGTTTGCGGTATCTGTCAACTCTGGCAGCTTCAGGAATCCATCCCAGGTTGAGCGTCGCGTTCCGATGCAACGGGTCCTTGAAGCGGAGTCGCGCTAACTCCGCATACGGGGTGCGCAGCAGGCAGACACTGCGGCTTGGCTAGAGATATCAGCAGCGCGATGCGCCGACCATATCGCCGTCGGCTCGCGCAACTACGAGCGCAGACGCAGCAGCGCAGCATGCGTGCTGGTCCAGCCCACCTTCTACGGCACCGACAACAGCATGGCTCTCGACGTGCTTCGCCGGTGTGGGTCTCGTTGCCGGGCTGTGGTCCGAGACGAGGAAGATGTCAGCGACGCGAAACTGGATCGGTACGACGAACTCGGCGTGCGGGCGATCAGGCTCGACCTGTTCGCCCGTGCCGAGCTGCCAACCGCGGAGATCATCTCTTACGTCCGCCGGATGGCTTTGCGAACCGCGCCGCGCGGCTGGCACCTGCAGTTCTACACACCTGGCTGGGTGGTCCGCGATCTGCTGCCGTCCTGGCTGGCTTCGACGAGCCCTTCGTGATCGACCACATGGGTTACATGAAAGAAGAGGACGGGCTCACCCCTGCTGATGCCGACCGGTTGCTGGAGGTCCTTCGGGACAACGGCAACTGCTGGATCAAGCTCTCCGGCCCGTACCGGATCGCCAAGGGAAAGCCCTTGAGTTCCGTGCAGGAACTCGGCGCCGCTCTCGTGCGGACCCGACCGGACCGGCTGCTCTGGGGCTCGGACTGGCCGCACCTGCCTGATGGGCAGCGAGACACCGGCGAACTGCTCAACCTGCTCGCCTCCTGGGCCCCCGCTGCTCAAGACCGCCAAAAGATCCTCGTCGACTCCGCCGACCAACTCTTCTTCAACCACCAGCACCTGCTATGGCGTCAGGCGTAGGTAGTCGAGGTTGAAGCCGCCGGTTTCGCAGTACAGCGTGATGATCTGGTCGCCGGCAGGCAGGGTTACCTGGGTGTGGATTGACTGGTAGGTCGCCCAGCCGCCGGTGTCCGGGACCGATGCCTTGGCCAGTACGGCGTCTGAGGCGTCGCGTAGCGAGATCGCGTCCGGTGCGACCGCGCCTGTGCCGTTCGCGACTCGCAGTTCGAGGTCGTACGTGCCGGCCTCGGCGACGTCCACGCGGTACTGCAGCCAGTTGCCGGCCGCCGTCCAACCGACGTTCTTGCCGCCGCTGGCCGCCGGGTTGCTCTCGATGAAGTTGGCGCCGCCGTCGGTCCAGCCGTGCTGGGCGACGTACGACTCGGCCTCGACCTTCTGACCGATTGGCGCGCCGTGCGGCTGGACCGTCACGTGGACGGTCACCTCATCGTGCGCCGCGCCGTCGGTGACCCGGACCTTCAGGTCCTGTACGCCGGCGGTTGTCGGGTTGAGGGTCACCAGCCCGGTGCTCGCGTCGAGGCTGACCCCGTCCGGCAGATCGGTTGCGTAGTAGGCGAGCCGGTCACGGTCCGGGTCGGTCGCCGACAGCTGTACCTGGGTTGTGCCGTACTGGTCGGCGACGACGTCCGGGACTGCGCGTAGTACCGGGGCGTGGTTGCCGTGCGACGACGGGACGTCACCTTGCCAGCGGTACGTGGCATAGGAGTTCGCGGGCACCGTCGCCTTGAACGACTTGCCGGCGAGCACTACTCGTACGGTGCTGGGCGTCGGGTTGTTGTTGCCCAGGATCGCGACGAAGTGATCGCCGGTGTCCTTGAAGATGACGTTGCTAACCCCGTTGGCGGCCGCGCTCGACTCGACGCGCACGTCCTCCGGGCTGAGGTACTTCGCGAACTGGCCCATCGCGTACAACTCGTTGCGGACGCTGAACGTCTTGGTGGTGGTGTCGACCTTGACGAGGCGGTTCGGCCACTTGGTGGTGCGACCGACCTCCTCCCAGTCGACGTTGTTGTCACGAGCGGGCGTCCAGTGCAGCGTGCCGCCGTCCTGGTCGGTGGTCTGCG
>JAWWOY010000157.1:0-3532 GCA_033851195.1 Kribbellaceae bacterium
CTGTCTTACCGAACCGCCGGAGCATGAACTCCGGCACGCTGCGCACCTTGGAGCCGTAGTAGAACGGCATCATCACGACGCCGAGGAACAGCATCGCCGGGATCGCGCCGATCCAGAAGTAGTGCACCGTCGGCATGCCGTACTCTGCGCCGTTGGCGGACATGCCCATGATCTCGATCGCGCCCAGGTTGGCCGAGATGAAGGCCAGGCCTGTCACCCAGGCCGGCAGCGACCGGCCGGACAGGAAGAAGTCCAGGCTGTTCGAGACCGCGCGCTTGGCGATGTACCCGATGCCGAGGACGAAGGTGAAGTACAGAGCAATGATCAGATAGTCGATCGCCGTGGCATCTAGCCTCAGGATCGACTCTTGCGCGATAAGCACGGCCAGGCCCTCCGCATCGTCGTTATGACGCAAGGTTTTGTTACCGTCCAGTTACGTTACCCCCGGCCACGAATTAAAACACCTCGGGACGCGCCGTCACCTCCACCCGAAGTTCCACCCCCGGTTGGTTCCTCCCGGGCAGGTCCCGGCCCTAACTTCGGTGTTGTCAGGTTCTGATTGCGACGGTCCCCCAGAGCATCGGGTACGCCGCCGCCGAAGGAGGAAGCAGCGGATGGAGAGGGTCCACGGCGAGACCGGCTGGATGATCCGCGGGCTCACCGCTGTGGTCGTGGTGGGCATCCTTGCGACCTCGCGGCCGGAAAGGTCCTGGGCCTGGGGAGTCCTCGGTGTCGGCTTGCTCTCCTGGTTGGCCGGCAGCCACCTGATGACGAGGGACCAGCGCTGGTCCCTCGTACTGCTGGTATTCGCCGGCATCAGCGCGTCGCTGATCGTCGGGATGCCCGGCGCAAATGCCCTGGTGATCGCGCTGGCGGCGCTGATCGACATCGCGGTGAAGCCGTACCCGCAGGGCAACAAGCCCGTCATCGCCGCCGGCCTCGGTTGCGCTGTCGCCGTGGCCGTGTCCGGTTGGTGGTGGGACAGGGCAGAGACCTGGTACCTCAGCCAGTTGATCTGGCTGATCCTGCTACCCATGTTCGGAATGAGCCGTCGCCAGTTCGAGATCCAGGCACGCCAGACCGGCCAGTTACTGCGCCAGACCCAGCTGGCTCAGCAGGAGCATGCCCGCGCGGCGGCCCTCGACGAACGCGGCCGGATCGCCCGTGAGTTGCACGACGTACTCGCCCATTCGCTAGGTGCGCTCAGCGTCCAACTCGAACTGGCCGAAGCACTTCTCGACGAGCGGCAGGACACGGCCGGCGCTCTCGACCGCATCCGCCGCTCCCGCCGGCTGGCGGTCCAGGGCCTGGTCGAGGCCCGCAACGCCGTCGCCGCGCTGCGAGCCGACGTACCGGCTCTGCCCGAGGCGCTCGCCGTACTGGCTGATCAGCATCGGGCGGACCACGGCACCCAGGTCACCTTGGAGCAGCGAGGCACGCCACGGCCGGTAGCGTCGGGAGTTGCCGTCGCGCTGCTCGGAGCTGCCCGTGAGGCGCTGACCAATGCGGCCAAACACGCGCCCGGCCGCCCGGTCGACGTACGGCTCGACTATCGCGACGGCGTCCGGCTCGCAGTCAGAAACCCCGGTACGACGGTCCGCCCGGCGACCACGGTCCAAGGCTTCGGCCTCGCCGGGATGAGTGAACGGCTGGCTCTGGTCGGTGGCAGGCTGGAGGCCGGACCGGACGGGGACGCCTGGTTGGTCGTAGCGGAGGTGGCGGATGAGTGACCGGGCCGTGCGAGTGGTCGTCGCGGACGACCAGCAGATCGTCCGGGAGGGGCTGGTAGCGCTGCTCGAGCTGATCGACGGGGTGGAGGTGGTGGGCGCCGCGTCCGACGGCGAGCGGGCGCTTGAACTCGTTGCTGAGGGCAACACTGACGTGGTGCTGATGGATCTGCGGATGCCGGTGCTGGACGGCGTCGGCGCGACCCGGCGGATCACGGCGGACCACCCGGAGGTCGCCGTCCTGGTGCTCACCACGTACGCCGACGACGAGTCGATCGCGCTGGCCCTGCAGGCGGGAGCGCGCGGCTACCTGACCAAGGACGCAGGCCGGGTGGAGATCGGTGCGGCCCTGCGCGCCACTGCCGCCGGGCAGTCCACGTTCGATCCCGAGGTCTCCCGCCGGCTGGTCGCTGCCCTCGCCGCGGACAGGACCCCGGCCTCCAGATCCGACGGCCTCACCTCCCGGGAGACAGAGGTGCTCAGGTTGATCGCGCGCGGCCTGAGCAACGCCGAGATCGCGACCACGTTGTTCATCGGCGAGGCGACGGTGAAGACCCACATCAACAACACGTTCGCCAAGATCGGCGCCCGGCACCGCGCCGAAGCCGTCCGCTACGCATACCGCAACGGCTTGGCTGAGGGTTAGGACACTAAATCCGGATCTCCGCTACCACTGGTAGATGGTCGCTGCCGGTGGCCGGCAGCACCCAGGCCTTCGTGGGCACGACGCCGCGAACCAGGATGTGATCGATCCGCGCCATCGGGAACTTGGCCGGCCAGGTGAACCCGAATCCGTCGCCCGCGGCGCCCTGCGCGGAGCGGAGTTGCACGGTGATCGGCGCCAGGCTGCGGTCGTTGGCGGTGCCGTTGAAGTCGCCCATCACCACCACGCCGGCGCGCTTCTCCGCCGCTATCTGCTGTCCCAGTTGGGCGATCGTGTCGTTGCGCTGCCCGGAGGTGAAGCCGCTGGTACCGATCCGCACCGAAGCCAGGTGCGCGACATAGAAGGCGATCGTGCCCTGCGGTGTGGTCACCTCGGCACGCAATGCCCGGGTCCAGCTGAACCCGACATCGACGGATTCGCTCTCCGCTACCGGGTACTTCGACCAGAGCGCGACCGTGCCACGAGACACGACGTGCGGGTATTTCGCGGCGAACTGGGTCTTGTAGATCTTCAGATCCGCCGAGGTGATCTCTTCCAGCGCAACGACGTCCGCGTCGGCGGCAAGCAATTCCTTGGCCGTGCCGACCGGATCCGGATTCGCTGCGTCGACGTTGTGAGTCAGCACCCGCAGGTCGTGCGGCCCGCCGCCCTTACCCGGCACCATCAGGTTTCCGAACATGTAACCCCAGACCAGCAGCGGCAGGAGCAGAGCCACCCCGGCCGTGGCCGAGCGGCGTACCAGGGCTGCTATCCCGAGCACCGGGATGGCCAGGCCGACCCAGGGCAGGAAGGTGTCGAGCAGGCTACCGAGGTTGCCGATCGAGTTCGGCACGTACCGGTGGAAGAGCAGCGGCATCGTGGACAACACCGCGAGTACGGCGATCACCCAGCCCCGGCGCCACTTGTCGGCGCGGCGTAGACGCCGGGCGGCGGCGCGCGGAGCCTTGGTGACGGCGACACTCTGACGGTCGGGCATGCAGCGATTCTTGCCCACGGCAGGTCCGTACCAAAGTCGCCACCTCACCGATACGGGTGGTCACGCCCGGGAGAACCTGGATTTCATCCGTTGGTACGAGCCGTCCGACCGAATTGACGAACGCCACACCGACCGGTTCGATGCCCTGGCGAGTTCGGCCATCGC
>JAWWOY010000188.1:0-3579 GCA_033851195.1 Kribbellaceae bacterium
CCGGCCGCCGCCATCAGCGCCTTGTCGGCGTCGAACCCCAGTACGGCGTGCTGGTGGCAGTGGGTCTGCACCAGCGCCTCTCCCCCGACCTGCGGCGGCTCCCAGTCCGGCGCGAACTTCGCCAGCGTCTCGGCCAACGTGTACGTCGACCCGGCGGCCGCAACAGCCAACTGGTCCCCATCAAGCAGATCCGGCGCATCCTGACGCAGAGCCGCCGTACAGCTCGGTTCCAGCCCGACGATCGGCGTACCGGCGGCGAGATGCGGCGCGAGCGTCTTCAAGGAGCGGCGGAGCACCCGACGCGCGACGCCGAGCTGACCGGTGGAGATCCAGGTGAGGCCGCAGCACACCGGCTTGTCCGGCAGAACGACCTCGAACCCGGCGGCCTCCAGCACCGCCACGGCCGCTTTGCCGACCTGCGGCGACAGACGATTGCTGAAGGTGTCCGGCCAGAGCACCACCTTGCCCCTGGTTGCTGCCGACACGTTGCCCCTGGCTGCTGTCGACACCTTGCCTCGGGCAACGAACCACTCGGTGAAGGACTCGGCCGCGAACTCCGGCACGTCACGCTCCGGCGCGATCCCACCGAGCCGCTTCACCAGCCCCTGCGCCTTGGAGTGGGTGACCCGATTGACCAGGCTCGGCGCTAGACCGGCCAGCCGCGCCCATAGCGGCAGCCAGCCCATCGACCAATGCGACAACGGCCGCGCCCACGGCCGGCGCGCGTAATGCTGGTGGGTGAACTCCGCCTTGTACGTCGCCATGTCCACGTTCACCGGGCAGTCCGACAGACAACCCTTGCAGGACAGGCAGAGGTCGAGCGCGTCGCGCACCTCGGTGGAGCGCCAGCCGTCCTTGACGATGTCACCCTCGAGCATCTCCCAGAGCAGATGCGCCCGGCCACGCGTCGAGTGCAACTCCTCCCTGGTCACTTGGTAACTCGGGCACATCACACCGCCGGAACTCTGCCGGCACTTGCCGATGCCGACACACCGCCGCTGCGCCTGCGCGAAGTTGTGGCCGTCCTCCCGATAGGCGAAGACCGTCAGCAACTCGCGACTCCTGGCCGGACCGTCATGCCTGAGGTTCGCGTCGAGCCGCGGCGGGTCGACGATCATGCCGGGGTTCATCACCCCGCGGGGATCCCAGATCCGCTTGACCTCGGCGAACAACCCGACGCCGTCGGCGCCGTACATGCGGGTCAGGAGTTCGGACCGCGCCCGGCCGTCACCGTGCTCGCCGGACACCGATCCGCCGAGCCCGACGACCAGGTCGGTGGCCTGTTCGACGAACTCCCGGTACGTCGCGATGCCGGTGCTGCTGAACAGGTCGAAGTCGATCCGCATGTGCATGCAGCCCTCACCGAAATGCCCGTACGACGCGCCGGACAGGCCGTGGCGCAGGAGCAGTTCGTCGAGTCCGCGCAGGTAGTCCCCGAGGCGCTCCGGCGGGACGGCGGCGTCCTCCCAGCCGCCCCAGGCCTCCGCACCGTCAGCCCGCCGGGTCGCCAGTCCGGCCGCATCATTGCGACACCGCCAAAGCACCGCCTGCGCCTTCGGGTCGGTCACGAGCGAGGCTGTCGCCGGCGAACCGGAATCGCGGAGTTCCTCGAGCAGTTGCTGCGCGGCACCGGCTGCCTCCGTTCGGTCAGCGCCACCCACTTCTACCAGCAGCCAGGCCTTGCCGGCGGGGAGCCCGGCTCGCACCGCTGCGTCCCTGACCTCCGCCGGAAGACGCTCAACCAACTCCGCATTGATCGACTCCATCGTCAGCGGCCCGTGTCGCAAGACCACTGGCACACAATCGGCCGAGGTGATCGAGTCGCCGAATCCGAGCACGCACAGAACCTTTGCCGCTGGCAACGGGGACAGCGCGACGGTCGCCCGGAGCGTGGCGGCGAACCCGCCTTCGCTGCCGCAAAGCAACCTGGCGACGTCGTAGCCGTGCTCGGGCAGCAGGTGCTGCAACGCGTAGCCGGAGATCTGCCGGCTGAACCGGCCGAACCTCCTGCCGATCACTAGCTCGTGCTGATCGACGAACACCTGCAGGGCTCGATGGATCTCACCTTCACGGCCCGGCTTGGCGGCGTACCGGGCTCTCCTGACGGTCGCGTCCGCTGTCTGGTCCGGCACGTCGACGGTCATCCTGGTGCCGTCGGCAACGATCAGGTCCAGGCTGCGCAGGTTGTCCGCAGTGGTGCCCCAGGCAACGGAGTGGGCGCCGCAGGCGTTGTTCGCAATCATGCCACCGAGCGTCGCGCGGCTGGCCGAGGACGGGTCCGCCCCGAACGCCAGCCCGTGAGGTCGCGCCGCCGCCAGCAGATCTGTGAGCACCACGCCGGGCTCCACGACGGCCGTGCCGGCCTCCGGATCGACGTCAAGAATCCGGTTCACCTGCCGGGAGGCGTCGATGATGATGCCACCGATCGCGTTGCCCGCCATCGACGTACCGCCTCCCCTGAGGGTGACGGGTGCGCCCGCCGCCGCGGTCAGCGCTACCGCCGCGGCCAGGTCGTCCACATCAGCCGGTACGACGACCAGATCGGGCACGGCCCGGTAGTTCGACCCGTCCGCTGCGTACAACGCCCGGCTGCGCGCGTCCTCCCCGACCGACCCGCGGAGCTGGGCCCGGAGGTCCCGGGCGAGGCGACTCACGTCGTACTGGCTCATCGCACGGTGGCTCCTGTCGCAGCTCGGGTTAGCATTGTCGACAATCTACCCATTCCGGCGATACTCGGCACAGCCAGGAGAACAGATGGTCACAGTGGGGCTGCTCTACCCCGGCCACAGCGCGGAGGACGACTACCCCGCGCTCGAGGCCCGGCTCGACGGAGCAGTGCGGCTGCCGGTCGTGATCACCTCCGTCGGCGAGGACGCCCACCGGGTGGATGCGCTGCTCGACCTCGGCCGGGCGGAACGTCTCGCCTCCGGCGCCTCTGAGTTGGCCGCGGCCCGACCGGACGCCGTGATGTGGGCCTGCACCTCCGGCAGCTTCGTCTTCGGTCCGGAGGGCGCCCGCAACCAGGCCTCCGGCGTGGCTGCGGCATTGGGCGTCCCTGCGTCGTCGACGTCGATCGCGTTCGTCGACGCCCTGCGCCAGCTGGGGCTGCACCGGGTCGCGGTCGCCGCGTCGTACCCGAAGGACGTCGCCCGGCACTTCGTCAGGTTCCTGATGGCAGGTGGCGCCGAGGTCGTCTCGATGGGCAGCCACGGGATCATCACCGCGGCCGAGGTCGGCACACTGCGGACCGATCAGGTGGTCGCCATGGTCAAGGCCGCCGACCACCCGGACGCCGAGGCTGTCCTCGTCCCTGACACCGCGATGCACACCCTGGCGATCATCGAGGAACTGGAAGCCGCCATCAGCAAGCCTGTCCTAACCGCCAACCAGGTGACGGTCTGGAAGGGCCTGCAACTGCTCGGCCCGGTGCCCCACCTGTCCGGGTTGGGCACCCTCTTCGCAGCCGGAGACCGCAAGTGACGAACTACATCGAGCCGCTAATGCAGGAGTCGACGCCGAGCATCATCGCCGACAAACTGCGCAAGGCCATCGGCCACGGCGAGCTCAAGCCCGGTATGC
>JAWWOY010000201.1:0-5915 GCA_033851195.1 Kribbellaceae bacterium
ACGACGCCGCGAGGTGCCCGCCTGGGCGCCGGAGCTAACGTGCGAACGTCCGGCGCAGGACACTAGACCTCGATGCCCAGGCGCCGGGCCGAGCGGGCACGCTGGCGGGCGGCGCGCAGCCGGCGTAGTCGCTTGACCAGCAGCGGGTCGTGGGCGAGGGCCTCGGGCCGGTCGATCAGGGCGTTCAGGACCTGGTAGTACCGGGTCGCCGACATCTGGAACTGGTCTCTGATCGCCTGCTCCTTGGCGCCGGCGTATTTCCACCAATGGCGCTCGAAGCCGAGAATCGCGCCATCACGGTCCGACAGCCCCTCAACGGCCGGCTGGGCTGCGTCCCTGGCTGAGCCGGAGGAGCTGGCGTTGGCGCTGTCCATCTGCTGGTGACTCCCGATACGGTCGGTGATCGTCCGTCCACGCTCCACTGTACGTGGTGAACAACACCCATGTCATTCACCACGGGGCTGATGTCACGTGTCGTCGCGCGAGCATGCGGACCCGTCCAACTCTGGCAGGATCAGACGGGTGAGCTCAACTCGACAAGCCTCCCACGACGTGTCCTCCGGCCCAGGACAGGCCCTCCGGGCGGTCGAAGAGCTGCAGGCCAGGAGCCGTGAGGTGGACCCGCTGGTCAACGCCATCTGCACGCCCGAACCCGCCGCTCTCACCGAAGCCGCCCGACTGGACACGGAGCGTGCCGACGGCCGCGTCCGCGGCCCGCTGCACGGCGTCCCGGTCCTGGTGAAGGACAACATCGACACCGCCGGCCTCCCGACCACCGCCGGCTCGCTGGCGCTGGCGGGCCAGCCGCCACCCCGGCAGGACGCCCCGCTGGTACGCCGCCTGCGCGAGGCCGGCTGCATCGTGCTGGGCAAGACCAACCTGAGCGAGTGGGCGAACTTCCGCGGCACCGCGTCGAGCTCCGGCTGGAGCGCGTACGGCGGGCTGACCCGGAACCCGTATGCGCTGAACCGCTCGGCCGGCGGATCCTCGAGCGGCTCAGGCGCGGCGGTCGCCGCCGGACTGGCCGATTTCGCCGTCGGGACCGAGACCAACGGGTCGATCGTCTGCCCGGCCGCGCTGAACGGTGTCGTCGGGATCAAGCCGACGGTCGGCCTGATCCCACAGCATGGCATCGTGCCGATCTCGCACTCGCAGGACACGGCCGGGCCGATGACGCGAACCGTCAGCCAGGCCGCCGCCCTGTTGACCGTGCTCACCGGTGGCGCCGCGGATTACGCCGCGCATTGTCTCGGCGAAGACCTCAGCGGCGTCCGGATCGGCGTACCGAGGGGGCCGTTGTGGGGGTACTCGACGAGCCTCGACCAGGTCACCGAGGAGGCGCTGGAACTGCTGTCCGGGTGTGGGGCGACCCTGGTGGATCACGTGTCGCTGCCGTCGCCGGGAGGCGAGGAAGACCAGCTGTCGGTGCTGTTCCACGAGCTGAAGGTGGACCTGGCTGCGTACCTGGCGACCCGCACGGATGGCGGGCCGCGCAACCTCGCCGACCTGATCGCCTTCAACGCCGAGCACGCGGACGTCGAGCTGCGGTACTTCGGGCAGGAACTGTTCGAGCGGTCCGAGGCGACCGAAGGACTGGACTCGCCGCTCTACGTGGCGGCGCGACTGGCTGCTCTGCGGGCCGGGCGGGACGGGATCGACGGTCTGCTTCGCGAGCACGGGCTCGACGCGCTGGTGATGCCGTCGTACTCGCCGGCCTGGACGATCGACCTGCTGAACGGCGACCACGTGCTCGGCAGCTCGTCGACGCATGCGGCGCTGGCGGGCTATCCGCTGGTCTCGGTTCCGTCCGGATTGGTCGAAGGCTTACCGGTCGGGATCACGTTCAGCGGTACGGCCCGAAGTGACGCCACGCTCATTCGATTGGCACACGCCTTCGAAACAGCGAGAATCAATGCACACGGCCCGTTCCCACGACCGGAGTTCAAAGCATGGGTATAGACCGTATCCGCTGGGGGATAGTTGCTACTGGCAATATCTCCACGTCCTTCACCAAGGACCTCGCCGTGCTCGACGACGCCGTGGTCACCGCGGTCGCGTCGCGTAGCAAGGAGAGCGCGGACCGGTTCGGCGATCAGTTCGGCATCGAGAACCGGTACGACGACTACCGCCGGCTGATCGACGAGAAGCAGGTGGACGTGCTCTACATCGGCACTCCGCACCCACAGCACTACAGGATCGCCCGGGCCGCCTTGCAGGCCGGGATCGCGGTGCTGTGTGAGAAGCCGGTCACACTGACAGCCCGGCAGGCCCGCGACCTGGTCGCTGTTGCGCGGGAGAACAACGCGCTCTTCGCCGAGGCGATGTGGATGCGCACCAACCCGGTCGTGCAGGCGATGTTCGCGGACCTGGCCACCGGGGTGATCGGCGAGCCGATGGAGGCGCTGGCGGACTTCGGCTTCCACAAACCCGAGTTGCCGGCTCGGTTGCTGGACCCGGAACTGGGCGGCGGCGCGCTGATGGACGGTGGCATCTACCCGATGACCTTCGTCTACTGCGCGCTCGGCCGCCCGGACGAGATCAAAGCAGTCGGCTCGCTCAACGACGACGGCGTGGATCTCAACGTGGCGATGGCGTGGCGCTACGACTCGGGCGCGGTCGCAGCACTGACCTGCGGGTTGCGCTCGCAGAACCCGTGGACCGCCTCCGTCAGCGGGCCGGAGGGCAGCCTGTTGCTGCCCAGCCGGTTCCACCATCCGGACTATTACGTCCGCAGCACGAGCGCCGGCGACGAGCGGATGGACGTACCGGTGCATGGGGCCGGGTACCACTACGAAGCGGCAGAGGTGATGCGGTCGCTGCGCGACGGGCTGGTGGAATGCCCGGCCCTTCCGCACAAGGACACCATCGAGATCCTCGAGCTGCTCGACGAGACGCGTAGACAGATCGGGGTCAGCTTCCCCGGCGACGACGAATACAGGGGTGGATGACAACTGATGCCGAACCAGTCGGGAACGCCGAGCGGACGAAGTGATTTCGTGGTGGTGGCCAACCGGCTGCCGGTCGACCGGGTCGAGTTGCCCGATGGGGGTACGGCGTGGCGCCGGAGTCCGGGCGGGCTGGTGACCGCCCTCGCGCCGGTGATGAAGCGGCACCACGGAGCGTGGATCGGCTGGACCGGGAGCGCGGACGAGAAGGTCGACCCGTTCGACACCGACGGGATGCACCTGGTGCCGGTGACCCTGTCGGCCGAGGACATCCAGCTGTACTACGAGGGGTTCTCCAACGCGACCCTGTGGCCGCTGTACCACGACGTGATCGTGCCGCCGGAGTTCCACCGCGATTGGTGGGAGTCCTATGTCTCGGTGAACCGGCGCTTTGCCGAGGCCGCGGCGGAGGCGGCCGACGACAATGCCGTGGTCTGGGTGCACGACTACCAGTTGCAACTGGTGCCCGCGATGCTGCGCCGGCTGAGACCCGACGTACGGATCGGGTTCTTCCTGCACATCCCGTTCCCGCCGACGGAGTTGTTCGCGCAGATGCCGTGGCGCCGGCAGATCCTGGACGGCCTGATGGGTGCGGACCTGGTCGGCTTCCAGCGGCCGGGCGCTGCCTCGAACTTCGCCCGGCTGGCCCGCAACCGGATGGGGCTGCGCACCCGCGGCGACCGGATCCACCTGCCGGACGACCGGATCGTACGGGCGAAGGCCTTCCCGATCTCGATCGACGTCGGCGAACTGGAGCAGCTGGCGCGGCAGCCGGAGACCGAAGCGCGGGCACGGGAGATCCGCGACGAGATCGGGAATCCGCAGCATGTGCTCCTCGGCGTCGACCGGCTCGACTACACAAAAGGCATCCGGCAACGGTTGCGCGCGTTCGGCGAACTCCTGGACGAGAACCGGATCTCGGTCGACGACGCCGTCTTGGTCCAGGTGGCGACCCCGAGCCGCGAGCGCGTCGAGCAGTACCGGATGCTGCGCGATGACATCGAACTGCTGGTCGGGCGCATCAACGGCGAGCACGGCCGGATCGGAACGCCCGCGATCAACTACCAGCACACGTCGTACTCGCGGACCGAGATGGCCGCGCTGTTCCGGGCTGCCGACGTGGCCGTGGTGACGCCGCTGCGGGACGGCATGAACCTGGTCGCCAAGGAGTACGTCGCCTGCCGGTACGACGACACCGGCGCGTTGGTGCTGAGCGAGTTCGCTGGTGCGGCGGACGAGTTCCGCCAGGCCTTCCTGGTGAACCCGCACGACATCAACGGGATGAAGGACACCATCGTGGATGCGATGAACACCGACGAGCGCCAACTGGGCCGCCGGATGAAGGCGATGCGCAAACACCTGGCGGCGCATGACGTGAATGTGTGGGCTGCTTCCTTCCTGAAGGCACTGCATGCCGAGGATTGACGGCAAGGTCCTGGCCCTGGACCTCGGCACTTCCTCGGCCCGCGCGCTGGTGCTGGCTGCCGACGCGTCGCCGGTCGAGGGAGCGCTGGCCCGCCACAAGATCGAGCCGGTCTACGGCAAGCAGGGCGAGGCGACGCTGGACCGGCACGACTACATCGAGGGCTTGCTTGGCTGCCTCGACGAACTGAACCAGAACGGCCACCTGGACGGGATCAGCAACATCGTGCTGTCCTCCCAGTGGCACTCGATCGTTGCTCGGGACAACAAGGGCGAGGCGCTCACGCCGGTGATCCCCTGGGTGGACACCCGGTCGGTACCACGGCGGGTCGGCGCGGATTTCGACGAGCACGCCTTCCACGGCCGGACCGGCACCTGGCTGCACCGGTTGTACTGGACCCGCAGGATCCCCTGGCTGCGTTCCACCCTCGGCTCCTCGGGCACGACCTTCGCGGGCTTGCCGGACCTGGTGCTGGAACGCCTCACCGGCCAGCGGGTCACCTCGGTTTCGATCGCTTCCGGTACCGGCACGCTGGATCTGGCCACCGGCCAGTACGACGAGGAGGCACTGGCCGTCGCGGGTGTCTCCGCGGACCAGCTGCCGCCGATCGCCCCGGCCGGCTGGACCGGGTCCCTGTCGCAGGACTTCGCGCGCCGCTGGCCGGGCCTGGCCGGCGTACCGATCCATCCGCCGACCGGTGACGGAGCCGCGTCGAACGTCGGCACCGGCGGGTACGACGAGACCACCGCGGCCGTGACGGTCGGGACCTCGGCGGCCGTCCGGGTAGTCCACCCGATCGAGGGCGCGCCCGAACTGCCGTGGGGGCTGTGGCGGTACCGCGTCGACGAGGAGCGCGCCGTGACCGGGATGGCCTTCTCCGCCGCGGGAAACCTGTACGCCTGGCTGACGGGTGTGCTGCAGCTAGACGAGGAGCACAAGGACCCCACCGACGTCGAGATCGGCTCGCCCCGGGTGATCGCGATCCCGTTCCAGGCGGGCACCCGGCCGCCGGAGACGGTGCCGAGCGGCTCCGGCGTGTACTTCGGGCTGTCCTTCGACGAGACCGGTGCCGATCTGCTCGCGGCATCGCTGCAGGGCGCCTCGCTCGAGATCGACCGCGGCCTGCGCATGCTCGACTCGCTGTTCGGCCGGAAGCTGGAAGTGGTACTGGGCGGCGGCGGCATCCACGCCTCCGCCTGGTGGCAGCGCTGCCTCACCGCCACCTTCGCCCGCCCGGCCGAGGTCTGCGCCGAGCCCGAGGTGGGCGCACGCGGCGCCGCGGCGGTAGCCCTCGGTCTCTCCCCCTCCGCGGGCGGCGACACCGTGCAGCCCGTCGAGGTCGAGGTAGTCCGCGTTGCCTCCCTGCGCCCCCGCTACGAATCCCTCCGCGCCTTAGCCGTCCAAGCCTCCACCATCTGACCCCCTCTTCGGCAGCCAATTGCTTCCGCAGCAGGACTACGTACGCCGTACCGTGCGGTTAGCGGCCGTTCAGCGAGAACGCGTAGAACTTGTTGTTATTGCCGTTGTAGGGCATGCCACGGGCCGTG
>JAWWOY010000214.1:0-9980 GCA_033851195.1 Kribbellaceae bacterium
TACGAGCTCGCGATGCGGACCCCAAGTCGTCGTACGGGGACTTCGTCGCCGTCTCTCACCCGGTCGACGCCGAGCTCGGTGGGTTCCTGCAGCGGCTTGCGTGCGACGGCATCATCGCTCCCGGCTACGACGCGGACGTGGTTGGCAAACTCGCCGCCAAGAAGCGCGGCACTTTCCTCGTGCTGGAAGGCGATAACGACTTCCAGCCGCCGACCGAGGAGATTCGCGAGATCTACGGCCTGCGTCTCACCCAGCGCCGCGACGACTTGCCACTGACGCGGGCGAGTCTCGGCGAACCAGTCGTCGGCACGCTCCCCGCAGCTGCGATCGACGACCTGCTGCTGGGCATGATCGTGATGCGCTACACCCAGTCCAACTCGGTCGGTTATGTCAGAGACGGTATGGCGATCGGTATCGGGGCAGGCCAACAGTCGCGGATCGATTGCACCAGCCTTGCGGGAGTCAAGGCAGACACCTGGTGGTTGCGCCGCCACCCCGCCGTACTGGCCGACTCCGATCGAGCGGACCTCAAACTGCAGGAACGCATCACCCGGCAGCTCGGTTATCTGGAGAACAGCCTCACAGCGAGGGAACGACAGGCCTGGCTGAGCCGGCTGACGGACGTCGCGCTTGTCTCGGACGGAGCGATCCCGTTCCGGGACAACATCGACGAAGCCCGCCGCCACGGCGTCCAGTACGTCGCGGAACCAGGCGGCTCACTCCGCAGCCAGGAGGTCGCCGCGGCCTGCGGGGAACACGGCATCGCCCTTGCTCAGACTGGCACCCGGCTATTCCGGCATTGAGACCGTGGCTCGTACTCCGGCCCGTCGCGAGCCGTGATCTGATGGAGCATGAGTTCGATCCGGGAACGGCTGCTGACCAAGGGATTCGGGCGACCGGAAGGGTTGTTCGGACAGTTCGGCGGCTGGCTGATGGCTCGCAGCAACGGGCCTACTGAGAAGCACCTGGTCAAGGTTGCGCAGCTCCACTCCAAGGATCGCGTGCTAGTTCTCGGTCCAGGCCCAGGTGTCGGGCTAGAGGCCGCCGGCAAGCATGCCGCGCTCGTGGTCGGGGTGGATCCCTCGGACACCATGTTGCTCGCGGCAAAGCATCGCTGTGCGGATCTGGTCGAGGCCGGCAAGGTGCAACTCGTCCACGGCGATGCCCAGGACACGCACCAGCCGGATCAGTCGGCCAGCGTCGTACTGTCGGTCAACAACGTACAACTCTGGCCGGACCGGCCGGCGGCGTTCGCCGAGATCCATCGGGTGACCAAACCCAACGGGCGGCTGTTCATCTCGGTGCATGAGAAGTGGCAGCCCGACGGGCAGACCACGCTGACCACTGAGCTCGAGCACGCAGGTTTCGCCGGCGTCGAAGCGTGGACGTGGGAGCCGCCGGGCCGAGGCGCCGGCACCGCCCTCATGCTCAGTTGCCGCCGGATCCCGAGCTAACTCATCAGCAGCGAAGCGACCCGCTCGGCCAGCTCGACGCCCACCCGCGGTTGCTCGTATTGACGCTCCCAGAGAGCTGAACTGACCGTTCGGGCCTGGGCCGCGCGGAGCGCGAGATCGCGGTCGACCTCGGCGGCATCGCTGAAGATCTCGATCCGCCGGATCAGCGCCTTCCGCAGATCAGCCGCACCCAGCAGTTCAGCAGGGCGGTCGCGGATGATGGTCGCCGCGTCGTACGCAGCGCTGCCGGCCAGGCCCTTCGGGTCGATCGCCAGCCAGGGTTCGCGCCCGGCGCGGAGCACGTTGGCGAAGTGCAGGTCGCCATGCATCAGCGTGTCGGTCTGATCTGCTCCGAAGGCACGGATCGTGTCGAGCGCGGCGCCGATCACCCGGCCGGGCATCGGATGACCCAACTCGTTGTCCTGGGCAATCATCTGCTGTTCCCACGCCGCCGCACCGACCTGAAGCCGCGGTATTTCCGGCGGAGCAGGGACTGCCAGCCGCCGGGCGAGCCGCCCCGCAGCAACCAGCGCTTCGTCCGTACTACCCAGATCTTCGAGAGTCTCCTGACGAGCCCGCTCGAGCAGCATGGCGAACTGCTCATCATCGCGTTCGAGCAGCCGTACGGCGCCGCGCCCGTCCCAAGCGGCCAAGGCCAACGGTTCAGCCACATTGCCCGGGTGCGGGAAGGAAATCTTCAGTACGGCGCTGCCCTGCGCCCGGCGGACCGGTACGACCACGCCGACCTGTCCGTGCAGAACGGCGCCATCCCGCGCGCAGTTCCAGCAGTCGAGGAACTGGTCGACCAGACCAGGCAGGGCGTCGATCCAGGCACGACCGGCAGCACCTTCGCGGTCAATCGTGGCTCGGGCCAGAGAGGTAGGAATCACTCGACAACCCTAGGACCCGCCTGCTGCAGCAGACGGGTCCTAGGAGGATCAGGCGGCGACTGCGGCCTCGGCGATCTGCTCCGTGTCGGGCTGCAGCTGCGGAGTCGCAAGGGTGACCAGCACGTTCACCACGGCGAAGGCCGCGGCGACCAGCAGGCCGCGCTGGAAGCCTTCGACCAGAGCCTGCTGTTGAGCGACGCCGTGGGTCAGCGCGTCCGTAGTTCGGCTGATCGACAGGGTGGTCACGACGGCCAACCCCAACGCGCCGCCGACCTGATAAACCGCCGTCACCACACCAGAAGCAGCACCTGCCTCGTGGTGCTCGACGTCGGAGACCGCGGCGATCTGTGCCGGTACGCCGACGCTGATGATGCCGACTCCGAAGAGGACCAGTCCGGGCAGCAACTGACTGGTGTAGCTCCCGGTCGCATCGGCCCGCGAGAGCAGGAGCAGACCGGCCACGCTGAGGACCGAACCAGAAAGCTGGACCGTCCGAGTACCGACGCTCTGCACCAACTGCGAAGCCAGCACGGCGCCGATGATCGCGGCTCCACCCATCGGCAGGAAGTGCACGCCGGCCTCCAGCGCGGAGTCACCCCGGACCTGCTGCAAGTAGATGGCGGTCAGGAAGAACATGGACAGGAAGCCCGCGCCGTTGAGGGCCAGCGAACCGCTCGACACGCTCAGCGCCCGGGACCGGAACAGCCGCAGCGGAACCAGCGGTGCCTTGGACCGCGACTCCACCACGACGAACGCGCTGAGCAGCAGCACACCACCGACGAGGAAACCGATCACCTCGGCCGATCCCCACCCCTTCGACTCCGCGCGCACAACGCCGTACACGACTGACAGCAGACCCGCGGTGCTCAGCACGGCGCCGGCGGTGTCGAACGTCCGGCCGGTGGTCTGGCCGTGCCGGGTGTCGCGGACGAAGACGGGGATCACGGCAACCAGCGCGATCACGATCGGCACGTTGACGAAGAACACCCACTGCCAACTCAGTGAGTCGACCAGTACGCCGCCGGCCACCACGCCGAGGGTTCCGCCGAGACCGGCGAGGCCGCCCCAGACGCCCATCGCGATGTTCCGTTCCCGGCCATGGGCGAAGGTGACGGTGAGGATGGCCAGCGCCGCCGGGGACAGCATCGCGCCGCCCAGGCCCTGGACCGCGCGCGCCCCGATCAGGAAGCCGGGCGAGCTGGACAGACCCGCGATCAGCGAGGTCGTCCCGAACAGCAGCAGGCCGGCGATGAACACCCGGCGTGGGCCGAGCAGGTCGGCCATCCGGCCACCGAGCAACAGGAAGCCGCCGAAGAGCAGCGTGTAGGCGCTGATCACCCATTGCAGGCTGTCGGCGGAGAAGTTCAGATCGGACTGGATGTCGGGCAGCGCGACGTTCACGATGGTCACGTCGAGCACCACGATGAACTGCGCTAGGGCCAACACCGCGAGTGTTGCCCAGGGACTACGTCGCATTCCGCGTACCTCATTCAGCAGAGCCGTTGATGTCTACGTTGTACGTATACGTTGTACGCGTACAAGGTAGACGGTAGGTCTACGGTGTAAACTTGTCAACGTGGTGAGTATCAGCAGGGAGACCGCGAGGCGGCTCGACCCGGAGAAGTTGGTGGCGAGCGCGTTGGCCATCGCCGACACCGAAGGCCTGGACGCGGTCACCATCCGGCATCTGGCCCAGCAGCACGAGGTCACGCCGATGGCGTTGTACCGGCACTTCAGCGACAAGGACGATCTGCTCGCCGCGATCGCCGACCGGCTGCTCGCCGACATCGACCTGCCCGAACCGACCGACGAACGCTGGGACACGCAACTGCACGCCGTGCTGACCGCCTTGGTCGCCGCGCTCCGGCCGCACCAGAACACGGCCCAACTCACCTTGCGCCGAATCCTGGTCGCGGAGCCCGGCCTCGCTCTCGCGGAGCGGACGATGGAACTCCTGATCGCGGGCGGCTTCCCGCTGGACTATGCCGCCGAGGTGGGGCGGCAGTCCTTGTGCTCGCTGATCACCTTGGTGACGACCGAGCCGGGCGCCGGCGAGGACGCAGATCCCGTGGTTCGCGAGGACTCCCTGCGGGTGAAGCGCGCCTCCCTGGCGTCCCTGCCGCCACGCCGGTACCCCTTGGTCACGGGCGCCGCCGACACGCTCATCTGCCCGGCCGACACGGATCGGTATTACTCGTTGGGGATCGACCTCATCGTCGCCGGCATCCGCGGCGTACTGGCTGATCTGAAGAGCGGGAGCATCGCGGACTGAGCCAGGCCATCGACACGACGACCGAGCCGGCCCCTTTGAAGGAGCTGTCAGCTGAGCCGTGCCGACAGCTCGACCGCCTCAGCCAGCTCCGTAGCGACCTCGGCCGAAGCGGCGTCGTCGAGGTCGAGAGCCTGCAGCTCCGCCAGCACAGCAGCCGCCCGCTCGGAGTCGCCGATGCGGACCATCAGCTCTGCCAGATAAACCAGCACCGGCACCTTCTCAACCACCGTCGCGTCCGCGTGCCGGGTCAGACCTGCTTCCAGTACGGCGATCGCGGCTAGTTCGTTGCCATGGGCATCACCTTGGCGGGCGGCGTTCAGCATCACCCGCTCGAAACGGCCACCCTGGCTCTGCTCCGCTCCGGGCGAGCCGGTGGCGGCGATCCGGTCCGGACGATGGCCCTGCTCTGGCGTACCGCGGCGCCACCCCGGCGCGGCCCCAGGCAGCGGCTCGACCTCGACCAGATCGTCAGTACGGCGATCGCCCTGGCCGACGACGACCCCCAGGGCCTCGCAGCAGTCTCCGTCCGACGGATCGCCCAGTCGCTCGAAATCGCGCCGTCCTCCCTCTACACCTACGTGAGGAAGGCCGAACTCCTGGAACTCATGGTCGACCAGGCCGTCGGTAGTCAGCCGCCGCCCAGCAGAACGGAAGGATGGCGAGCCGGCCTGGAGGCCTACGCCTGGGAGGCACTCGAACTGCATCGGCGCCACCCCTGGCTGTTGCAGGTGGCAACCTCGCGCACAGTCCTCGGCCCTCGCTTCGTCACCCGGTACGACGCCGCCCTCGGCCTGATCGACGACCTGGGTCTGACTGCCGCGGACAGGGAGCGGTGCATCGCCACCATCGACGTCTACGTCCGCGGCGCCGCCGCCGAAGTGGTCGAGGCGGAGCAGGCACCGGTTCGGACCGGACGCAGCGATGACGAATGGTGGGCGGACTACGCCCCGATCCTCGACCGGCACCTGGCCGGCGGCGACTTCCCCCATCTGATGGCGCTGGACCGGGCCGGCGCTTTCGTGCCGTCGGCCACGGACGTCCCCTACACCGTGCAGCGCGCGCTCGACCGCTTCGCCTTCGGTCTCGCCCTGGTTCTCGCCGCGATCGAGGCGCAGATCGAGTAGAACCGGGTCAATCGAGTAGAACCGGGTCAGACGTCGGCCGAGTACACCACCGGCCGGACCTCCACGCCCATGCCCTCGAGGCCCGCGTCCGGGATCATCGCGGCCAATTCGTAGGCGCGTTCCGGACTCTCGCACTCGAGCAGGTAATACCCGGCCAGGAACTCCTTCGACTCCAGGTACGGCCCGTCCGTCACCGCCGGAGCACCGTCGCGGACCCGGACGACCGCGCTCTTCGCGGGCTCGGCCAGCGCGACCGTGCCGCGCATCTCGCCGGACTCCTTCACCGCGGCCATGAACTTCTCGTGACCGCTGAAGATGGCCTGCTTCTCCTCCTCGGACAGCGCGTCCATCACCTCGGGGTTCACATGCAGGACCAGTAGGTACTTCACGGTGCACTCCTTCGACTCGGCTCTCTGGACGAGAAGCCTCTCATCAGGAGTACGGAGCCGATGCCCCGATCTTGACACCTCCGGATCGGCGCCGTGGACGAGCAGGTCATAGTGAGGCCACTTTGACAATCAACGGAACGGAGTACCAGTGAGCGACCTGACCCTGGCCGACGTACAGGCGGCTGCAACGCAGATCGAAGGAATCGCACACCGTACGCCGGTGCTGACCTCGCGCACGCTCGATGCGCTGGTCGGTGCCCGGGTCTTCCTGAAATGCGAGAACTTCCAGCGGATCGGCGCCTTCAAGTTCCGCGGCGCCTACAACGCAGTGAGCCGGTTGGACCCGGAGCAACTGTCGCGCGGCGTCGCGGCGTATTCGTCGGGGAATCACGCACAGGCCGTCGCGCTGGCGGCCCAACTGGCCGGTACCAGCGCGGTCATCCTGATGCCGGCGGACGCCCCCGCGACCAAAGTAGCAGCCACTCGCGGGTACGGCGCGGAGGTGGTGACTTACGACCGGTACTCCGGCGACCGGGCGGCGATCGCGCAGGCACTGGCGGACGAGCGCGGCCTGACGCTGATCCCGCCGTACGACCATCTGGACGTGATGGCCGGTCAGGGCACGGCCGCACTCGAACTGATCGATGAGGTGGGACCGCTGGATGCCCTGCTGGTGCCGATCGGTGGCGGCGGGCTGATGGCCGGCTGCGCGACTGCCGCGACCGCCCTTTCACCGGGCATCCGGATGATCGGGGTGGAGCCGGAGAGCGGCGACGACACCGCCCGATCGCTGGCGGCGGGTGAGCGGGTCGGCATCCCGGTACCGCGGACGATCGCCGATGGCCAGGCCATCTCGATGCCTGGCGAGCTGACCTTCGCCGTGAACCGGCGGTTGGTGGATGGGATCGAGCTGGTCAGCGACGACGAGATCCGTGCCGCGATGGCGCTGGCGTTCGAGCGGCTGAAGATCGTCATCGAGCCGAGCGGGGCGAGCGCCCTGGCGGCGCTGCTGTCGGGCCGGATCGAGGACCTGCCGGGGCGGGTCGGGGTGGTCATCTCGGGCGGCAACGTAGGCCTGGACCGGTTCCACGAGTTGCTCGACCGCACGCCCGCCGAGCACTGACTGAGGTCGTTGCCACGATGAGCCACCACGCCGAGAGGATGAAAATGTGACCCACATCACATGAACCAAATGCGGGGCCCGCCGAAAACCGCCCAAACCCGCTCAGGACACCTGATGTACATCCATAGCCCCTGAGCCGTCAGAGAGCCGTTCTACTGCTTTCCGGAGGGTCTCTGTGGATCCGAGGGTTTGCGTCGTGACCAATCTGGAATACAGTCGTCGGCGGTTCGACAATTCAGACGAACCGCATGTGTGTCAACGCCGAGCCCTGCCAGGCGCACATGCCCCCTCGAACACCACGGCAGGGGTGGGGGACCCAGGATGTTGGGTCCCGGTCGTGAGTGGCCGGGTCCCTGGGGTGAAGTCCGCGGGAGCGGACCGGGCTAAGACTTCCAGCCCGAACCCGACAGCTAACTCCGCAGGCGTCGGGAGACAACCATGCCCGTCACTACCCGACGGACTGCGCTTCAGGGCGCCGTCAGTCAGTCCAGCGGATCCAGTATCCGGCCCACCGGTCGCACCCAAGCCAAGCACCGCAAGACGAAGCCCAGCGCCAGACCGCGCGCCGCGGCCGCCGTCCTCTCAGTCGGTCTCGCAGTCGGCGGTGGAGCCGCCATCACCGTTGTCGGCAGCCCGCAGACTGCTTCAGCCGCAACCAGCAAGACCTCCTCGGCCCAATGGGCCCGGGGCAACAAGCCGATCGCGACACACCCGCTCCTACGGTACGGCGATGCAGGGTCAGCCGTTCGCTACGTGCAGAGGTCGCTCGACGTACAGGCCGGCGGTTGGTACGGCTCCGCCACCCGTACGGCGGTCGCCAAGTTCCAGGGCCGCGTCGGCCTGCGGAAGACCGGCGTCATGACCAACAACACCTGGCGCTCGCTGTTCTACGCTGCGAACCACCACATGCTGCACGGTGCCACCCGTACCAGCACCACCACCACGACGACCTTCCGGGCCAAGGTGCTGAAGGAGGCTGCGAAGCTCAAGGGCATTCCGTACGTCTGGGGCGGCACCACCACCCGCGGCTTCGACTGCTCCGGCTACACCGGCTACGTCTACAAGAAGGCCGGCAAGAAGCTGCCGCGTACGTCGCGCCAGCAGTACAGCGCCACCAAGCACATCAGCCGCGCAGCTGCCAAGCCCGGCGATCTGGTGTTCTTCAAGAGCGGTGGCGGCAGCGTGTACCACGTCGGCATCTACGCCGGTGGCAACATGTTGTGGCAGTCCTCGAAGCCGGGTCGTCCGGTGAACAAGTCGAAGATCTGGAGCAGCAGCGTGGCCTTCGGTCGCGTGTAGAACTCCGGCCGTCAGCGCCCACCCCCCTGGGGCGCTGATCCCAAACCGGTCGTGCGCTGCTGCCCCCAAACCCCTCTCGGCAGTGCACGACCGGTTTCCCTTTTCCTGAATGTCTACTGGTCGAGCAGCCCCGCATCATGGGCGAGGATCGCTACCTGGACCCGGTTGGTCGCCTCGAGCTTGACCAGCACTCGCGAGACATGCGCGTTCACGGTCGCCTCGCTCATAAACAACTCCCGGCCGATGTCCGCGTTGGACAGGCCACGGGCGACCACCGCCAGCACCTCCCGCTCCCGATCCGTCAACGCGGTCAGCCGTTCCCGCGCCACCCGCTGCCGGTCGGTCCGCAGATCCGCCGCGAAGTGGCCAGCCCGTCCAGCCGTGGCATCCGGATGTCCATCAGCACCACGTCCGGCTGGTGCCAGCGAACCATCGCGGCCGCATCCGCACCGTCCTCGGCCTCGGCGACCACCTCCAGGTCGTCCGCCGACTCCAGGATCATCTTCAACCCGGCCCGGACCAGCGCCTCGTCGTCCACGATCAGCAGCCGCGTCATCGCCCCAGTCACCCGTCTCCCCTTTCTGTCCCGTCGTACGAGATCCCCGGTACGCCGCCGATGGGCGCCGGGGGATCCGGCCAGGGCAGCCAGGCCTCGACCCGCCAGCCGCCGCCCGGGATGCCTCCACCAGCCGGATCGCGTCGGTTGCCTGCGGCACCGGAGCCAGGTCCGCACCGTCGATGCTGAGGTCGGCCCGGAGCACGCCGAGCACCTCGCAGATCCTCCATCGCCTGCCGGGCCGTCTCGCGGATGAGCCCGGCCGAACTCTCCACCTTCTCCGGGCCAACGGCCGGGTTCACCTCCAGCCCGCCGGCGTGCAGCGCGATCAGCGACACCTTGTGAGCCAGCACGTCGTGCATTTCCTGGGCGATCCGGGCCCGCTCGCCCAGCCCGGGCCTGGTCGGCGCGCAACTCGCGCTCAGCCTCGGCCCGCTCAGCCCTGTCCCGCAGCGACACCATCAGGTCCCGCCGGGCACCTATATATGCACCGGCCGCCACCCACGACCCCACCAGGAAGGGCCCGGTGAAGAACAGCACCCAGGGATCCCCGTTGTCGATCCAGGAGTTCGCGACGTAGGCGGCGTACGCGGCAATGCTCAGTACGGCGAGCACCAGGTCGCGGCGGCGGATCGCCAGGGTCAGCAACGCCAGGCCCATCGGTACGAAGACCTGGCCGAAGGCCATCACCAGCACGGCGAACACAGTCACCGCGACCGGGTACCGGCGGCGCCACCACAGCGCCACCGACGAGGCGGTGCCAACGGCCAGGACGAACCAGGATCTGGCTGACCAGCCGTGGCCTGATACCGAGCTGGCCGCCTGGATCGCCGCGACGAGCAGGCTGAAACCGATGAAGACCAGGTCGCGGAT
>JAWWOY010000225.1:0-5830 GCA_033851195.1 Kribbellaceae bacterium
GAAGTGCTCCGGGTCCCCACCGACCTCGTTCAACGACGTCAACCGGAACCACCGGTAGAACGCGGTGTCCTCGACTCCCTTGGCCATCACCGGGCCGCACGTCTGCTGGAACCGCACGATCAGCTCAAGCCGGGCATCCTCGTCTATCCGACTCGCAGTACCGGCCTCACGACCGAGCAGGAGGTCCCGGACCAGCTCCAACGTCTCCTGCAGCTCCTCGTCCAGGTCTTGCCGTGCCCGCTCGGTTGCCTGCTCTAGTGCCCGCACGGCAGTAGGCGTCGGCTGCTCACCCGGTACGACGTACGCGCGGTACCGGTCGAAGTTGACCAGTAGCTCGGCTACTACATCGTGGAAGGCTCGCCGGGTGTGGTCCCGCAGCCGTACGTCGTCCTGACAGATCCGTGCCAGTAGCTCGACCAGCCGGTGCACCTCGGCGTACTGGCCGTGTTGGACGACCTCCCGTTTGGCCTGCTCGACCACGGGCGCGAAGTCAGCTGGTTCCCCGGTTAGCTCGGAGTGGTACGCGGACAGCGGTGCGGCCCCTGCCGGATCGATGAAGAGCCCGCCGACGCGTAGCAGTGCGTCATACCCGGTGGTGCCGGCGCACGGCCAGTCTCCCGGTAGTTCCTCGTCGCCCTCTAGGATCTTCTCCACCACGACCCAGGCGCCGCCGGTCCGCTCAGCCAGCCTGCGCAGATAGCCGCGGGGGTCGGCAAGCCCGTCCGGGTGGTCGATCCGGAGTCCCGTCAGGTGCCCCCGGTGCAGTAGGTCAAGCAGGAGCTCGTGGGTGGCTTCGAAGACCTGCGGGTTCTCCACCCGCACCGCGGCCAGGGTGTCGACGTCGAAGAACCTTCGGTAGTTCAGTTCCTCGTCGGCGACTCTCCAGTGCGCAAGGCGGTACCACTGCTCGCTCACCAGCTCGGGGATAGGCAACGTCTCGGTGCCGGCCCGCAGCGGATACTCGTGGTCGTAGTAGCGCAGCACTACCTCATCACCGCTGCTGTCCACCTTTAGCTCGCCCTGGGCCAGCACCTTGCCGATGCGCTGTCCCAGCACGGCCATCAGCAGCGGCTGGTTCCCCGAGCCCCAGTCAACGTCGAACCACTCGGCATAAGGCGAACCAGGCCCATCCCGCAGTACCGACCACAAGGCGGCGTTCAGCCGCTCGGGCGTCGGCACCGCCACATGATTCGGGACGACGTCCGCAATGGCGCCCATCCGGTAGTCCGCCAACCGCGCGGCCAACCGGTCGAACGCCTCCTGCCCACCGGCCTCGGCAGACAACTGGTGGTGGTCCACTACGTCGTACCCATGGGTGGAGCCGGGAGCGGCCTGCAGGATCGGTGACAGGTAGACGTGCGAGACCCCCAGGCCGTGCAGGTAGTCCACCACCTCGGCGGCAGCGTCGAACCCGAACCCGGCGTGCACCTGCAGCCGGTAAGTCGCCTGCGGGATCGCTGTCATCCGGCCGCCTGCCGCTTGCGCACCAGGACCAGCGTGCCGCGGGCCTCGATTCGGATGGTGCTGCCGGCCGCGTGCTCGTCCTCGGCTGCGTCAACCTCCGCCGTGGCAGTGTCGACCACCACCTGCCAGGAGTCGCCGTACGCCTTGTCCGGGAGCAGGAAGTCCAACTGCTCGTAGTCGCCGTTCAGCAGGAGCAGGAACGAGTCGTCAACCACCCGCTCGCCGCGCGGGTCCGGCTCGGAGATCGCGTCGCCGTTCAGGAAGACCGCCACCGCCTTGGCATCGTCCTCCTGCCAGTGGCTGTCCTCCATCTCCCGGCCGTCCGGCGTGAACCAGACCAGGTCGCCCAGTCCGTCGGCGCCGGTGTCGCCGTGGAAGAACCGGCGCCGGCGCAGCACGGGGTGCTCGTTGCGTAGCCGGACGAGGTTCCGGGTGAATTCGAGCAGACGTTGTTGTGACTCGTCCAGGTCCCAGTTCACCCAGGACAGCTCGTTGTCCTGGCAGTAGACGTTGTTGTTGCCCTGCTGGGTGCGACCCAGCTCGTCGCCGTGAGCCAGCATCGGAACACCCTGGGAGACCAGGAGCGTGGTCAGCAGGTTGCGCTGCTGCCGGCTCCGCAGCGCGAGCACGGCCGGGTCGTCCGTCTCACCCTCGACCCCGCTGTTCCAGGACCGGTTGTGGCTCTCGCCGTCCTTGCCGCTCTCGCCGTTGGCGTCGTTGTGCTTCTCGTTGTACGAGACCAGGTCGCGGAGCGTGAACCCGTCATGGGCGGTGATGAAGTTGATGCTGGCCAGCGGGCGCCGGCTGTCGTCCTGGTACAGGTCCGAGGAGCCGGTCAGCCGGGATCCGAACTCGGCCAGGGTGGACTTCTCACCCCGCCAGAAATCCCGCACGGTGTCGCGGAACTTACCGTTCCACTCGGTCCACAGCGGTGGGAAGTTACCCACCTGGTAGCCGCCGTCGCCGACATCCCACGGTTCGGCGATCAGCTTCACCTGGCTGACCACCGGGTCCTGCTGGACCAGGTCGAAGAAGGCCGACAGCCGGTCCACTTCGTGGAACTGGCGGGCCAGGGTGGCGGCCAGATCGAACCGGAACCCGTCGACGCGCATCTCGAGCACCCAGTAGCGCAGCGAGTCCATGATGAGCTGCAGCACGTGCGGGTGCCGCATCAGCAGGCTGTTCCCGGTGCCGGTCGTGTCGTAGTAGTGGCTCCGGTCGGAGTCCACCAAGCGGTAGTACGCCGAGTTGTCGATGCCCTTGAAGGACAACGTCGGCCCGAGCTCGTTGCCTTCGGCGGTGTGGTTGTAGACCACGTCGAGGATCACCTCGATACCCGCCTCGTGCAGCGCCTTGACCATCGTTTTGAACTCCGTGACCTGCTGGCCACGGGTACCGGTCGACGAGTAGGCGTTGTGCGGGGCGAAGAAGCCGATGGTGTTGTAGCCCCAGTAGTTCGTCAGCCCGCGCTGCTGCAGGTGGCCGTCCTGGGCGAACTGGTGGACCGGCATCAGCTCGATCGCGGTGACACCCAGCGACGTCAGGTGCTCGATGATCGCCGGGTGCCCGATCCCGGCGTAAGTTCCGCGGATCGCCTCCGGCAGCGCCGGGTGGGTCCGGGTCAGGCCCTTCACGTGCGCCTCGTAGATCACCGTCTCGTGGTACGCGCGCCGCGGCGGCCGGTCGTTACCCCAGTCGAAGAACGGGTTGGTGACGACGGACAACATCGTGTGCTTGGTGTTGTCCATCGTGTTCGGCTGGGCCGGGTTGTCGAACCGGTAGCTGAACAGCGACTCGTCGCCGTCCACCTGCCCGTCGATCGCCTTCGCGTACGGGTCCAGCAGCAGCTTCGACGGGTTGCACCGGTGTCCCTTCGCCGGATTGTAAGGACCATCTACGCGATAGCCGTACCGCTGGCCCGGCTGGACCTCCGGCAGGTACGCGTGCCAGACGAACCCGTCCACCTCGGTGAGCGGTACCAGCTCCTCGGTCCAGTCGTCGCCGATCAGGGCCAGGGTGACGTGCTGGGCAGCCTCCGAGAAGAGCGCGAAGTTCGTACCGGAGCCGTCGTACGTGGCTCCGAGCGGATAGGGACGACCAGGCCATTTCTGCACCCTGCGACAGTAGCCACCGCAACCGCTTACCGAAGAACGGTGGCGTGTTTTCGCAGCCAAGAGTTCATCCAACGCCCGGACCGTCCGCTGAGAGGACGGCCCGGGCGGTGGGTCAGTCCGAGCAGGACACCGGGTCGTCGAAGTGACCCGGGGTGCTCGGATATGCCTGTCCGGTTGCGTGGGCCCCGTAGTCCGGGCTGTAGGCGAACGCGAGTTCCCGGTACGCCGACGTCCCGGCCGTGGTCACGTCCGTCGCTGTACGGCCTGCACCTGAGCCCCAGGCCAGCGAGATCAGGAACTGCTGCATCGCCGGCGAGTGCTGCCGAACGTCGTTGAAGCCGCCGTTGGCCGCGTTGCAGTGGGTGTAGAGGTTGAACGAGCCGTTCCAGTCGATCAGCCGATCGCCGGCGTTGGGTCCGTTCTGCGCGACGTCGGCCTGCATCACGTCACGGTCCCACCCTCCGTACATCCAGTCGGTCCCCTGGTGGTGCTGGTTGTTCGCCAGCGTCCCCGGGGCCGCAGTGTCGTCTGCCTTGTCGGTCAGCACGAACCACAGGCACGGATCGACCGTGACCCCGGCCGTGGTGACGGGCCAATCACCCGGCGCACAACCGCCCGGGTAGGAGCCCCGCGGGTTGAAGTCGAGGAGGTCCGAGCCCAGCAGATCCTTCTTCGCCGGATCCGACTCGCCCACGCCGCCGAAGATGTGGTCCACGAAACGGTCGTTCGTTCCGCGCGACTCCGGCTTGAAGACCCCGGCGACGAGACAGTCGGGGGTGGCAGCGTTCAGGACCGGGTCGCAGCCCTTGCCGCCCCACAGCACGTCCTCTCCATCGTCGCCGAAGACCTGGTCGCCACCGCTGTCGCCGTTGGCAAGGTCGTCGCCGAAGCCGGCATGCACGTTGTCCGCCCCGGCGCCACCGCGGAGCTTGTCCCGGCCGCCCTCGGCGATGCCGTCGTGCGGCATCTCCGCGGCAGTCGAGGTACCGATCCACTGATCGCCGTCGACGTCGTGCTCGAGGTCGATCCGCCGGTCGTAGGCCCCGAGCCGGAACGCGGTGTAGGTCTCGGCCGGTGGCGAGTTCAGCGAGAACGTGACCTGTGCCGGGCTGTCGCCGGTGTCCAGGTACTGGTTCACCACGCCGCCCCGGTCGCCGAGGATCGCGTCCTCACCCTCGTTGCCGAAGACCGTGTCGTCGCCCAGCTCGCCGTACAGGTCGTCGTCGCCCAGACCGCCGTAGACGGTGTCGTTGCCGTCCTGGCCCCAGATCCCGTCGTTGCCGTCCTGGCCGTACACCGTGTCGTTGCCGAAGGCACCTGCCACCTCGCAGGTCGATTGCGCCTCGGTACAGAACCGGGTGCTCGGCTCGCCGAGGTCCGGGTCGTGTGTCCGCGCCACTGTGGCACCGGCCGGGGGTGTCCCGTTCGGGTATCGATCGGCGTAGACCCGCTCGGTCTGCGCTCCCGGCGAGCCGGTGACCGTGCGGATCAGGGAACCGTTGTCACCCAGTACGACGTCGTCCGCGCCGTCGGCCTCGATCGTGTCGCCGGTGTCGCGGAAGCCCTTCGCCGAGCTTCCGCCGATCAGGTCGTCCTGCCCGTCGGGTCCGGTCGCACCCTCCAGCAGCGCGGCCGCACTCGGCGTACCAGGCCAGCCCGGGTCGGCCAGCGGAACCACCGTGGTCAGCGCGGAGTCGGCTGCCAGCGAGAGATCGCCTCGCAGGACGTCGGCCCCGCCGTTGCCCTCGACATAGTCGGCCTGGGCACCGCCGGAGACGAAGTCGCCGCCGTCCTGGCCCCAGATCGTGTCCACGCCGCCGCCACCGGAGAGCCGGTCGGCGCCGAACCTGTCGGCCGGAGGTGGCGTCAGCTTGTTCGCGCCGAGGTCGTACCGGTCGACGATCCGCGCAGCCATCGGGACGCCGGCCCCGGTACCGAGCCGGACCGTGGCCCGGGTCGGGACCTGACCAGCTGCCGGCCGCTGTACCTGACCGTTGTCACCGGTGACCACATCGTCGCCGGGTCCGCCGAAGATCGCGTCGGCCGTGTCCGGCTGCCCGGACGTACTGTCGCCGGTGCCGGCCAGCGGCGTAGAGCTGCCGCCCACCAGGTCGTCGTCGGCCAGGTCACCCTCGACCCAGTCACTCGCTTGGCCGCCTTCGACGTAGTCGTCGTCCCCGTCGCCCTTGGCCCGGTCCTCGCCGCCTTGTCCGTAGAGCACGTCCTGCCCGTCGCCGCCGGACATCTGGTCG
>JAWWOY010000233.1:0-6689 GCA_033851195.1 Kribbellaceae bacterium
TCAGCGGTGGTCTGGGTGGCCTCGTCGTACGGCGTCAGGGTGGCTGTCGGTGCGATCTTGGTGCTGACCGAGCCGGCGGCCAGGTTGTAGAGCGTGCCCTCACCGTCCGAGGCGATGCCATGGCCACAGGCGGACACCGACTGGGAGGTGGTCACCGTCCGGGTATCGAGGTCCACCCGGGCCGGCGCGACACCGCCGAGGCAGATGATCGCAGTGGCGATCTTGCCCAGGAACACCTCACCAGTGGACTGGTCGATGTCCAGCAGGCTGTACGTCCCCGCCGCGATTCCGCCGGTCTCGGCGGGGATCGGGGCGCCGGTGGTACCGGTGGCCAGGTCGATGGGGAGCACCGAGTCGGCGTTGCCCACCATGGCGCGCAGCAGCACAGCGGCCCGGTCGCGCTTGGCGTCGACCCGTCCGGCGACCACGCGGTAGTCCGCTGCCCGCAGTGTCGAGCTGCCGACCAGGGTGTCGGTCGCTGTGTTCCAGGTCTCCAACTGGACGTCGCCGCCTGCCTGGGTAACGTGCCCGAGCAGTACCCGGTGCGCGTCCGGGGCGACACCGATCACCTCGTAGTCCGAACCGCTGCCGGAGTCCGAGGTCAGCACGGCGCCGTACGAACCGGTCGCAGTGGAGTAATGCCGTACCTCGGTGCCGCCGTCCGTGGTGCGCAGGGCGGCGACCGAGTCCTTGCCCGCGGCGATGAAGCTGAGCACCACGCTGCCGCCGGGAGCCAAGCCGTCGTCAACGACCAGGTTGGAGACGGGCGATGCCTGGCCGATGACGTGCTGGTCGCTGTCAATGGCGAGGATCCGCACACTGTAGGTCGCGGAGGTGGCCAGGCCTAGGGACAACGCGTCGAGGCGGACTGTGCCGGACGTGGCGGACAATGTCTTGCTGGCGGTGGAGGGGGTGTCCACTCCATCGTTGTCCAGCGCGGATCCGTTGGCGTTGCTGAAGGTGTTCAGCGAACCGTAGAGCGTCGGGGCCGGGGCGGAGAACTCGGCGATCGCCGACTTCGCGCCCGGGATGCCCCGCACGTCGTAGCGCAGACCGAAGTCGGGGGCAGTGCGGGTGACCTCGGCGGTGTGCCCGTAGGTGCCGCTACTCAGTCCGTTCTCAAGGCCGGTGGTGCCGGCGATGGTGGGTGCGTCCGGCCGGGTGGCGTCGGAGCCGCCGGTGATCCGGATCGGGGCGAACTCGCCGTACTTGATGTAGCTGGGGTTGCCGCCGAAGCCGGACAGGGCGATGCCGATGCCATAGATCCCGCCGCCGCCCTTGAAGGCGTCCGCGGGGATGGTGACAGTGCCAGTGGTCGCGGTCAGGGTCTGGTGCCAGGCAGCGGAGAAGATCGGGCCGAGGGACGGGTTCCAGTGGCCGACGGTGGACAAGACCAGCTCGGGGGCGGTCGCGGTG
The DNA here is from genome assembly GCA_033851195.1 of Kribbellaceae bacterium. Taxonomy (GTDB): domain Bacteria; phylum Actinomycetota; class Actinomycetes; order Propionibacteriales; family Kribbellaceae; genus Kribbella. The sequence continues at coordinate 1,417 of JAWWOY010000233.1, forward strand.
GTGACGCCGGTGAGGTCGTAGGAGACGGTGACCGTGTTCCCGGCCTGGGCGGTCGCGGGCGCCAGCGGCGCGGTGGACTCGACATAGCGGCCGTCGCTCGGGCCGATGGCCAGGCTGCGGTGCACCACGGTGGCCGCTGCTTTACCGCCGACCAACACCTGGAAGGTGAGATTGACGCTGCGGTCGGTGGTGGAGACCGCCGGCAGCCCTGCCGCCGACAGCAGTTGACTTGGCGTCACCCGGATCGCTGGGGTGTGGGAGGAGAAGGTGACCGGATGCTCGGCGGCGACGGTGAGCGTGTACGTCGGCTTGGCGCCCTGCGGTAGTCCGGTGACGTCGGCAGCGAAGGTCAACGGGCCGACCAGGCCCTCGCCGTTGCCGCCGGAGGCCATGTTTCCAAGGTCGATACGGTTCTGGTCGGTGGTCTCGAGGAAGGTGCCGCCGAGGCCGCCGACGGTGACCCGGTGGGCGACGGAGAGCCGTACGACCGAGGGGCCGGCGCTCTTCAGTTTGCCGCCCAGCGCCTTCTCGGTGGCGGCGGTCACGTCAATCTGAGGTCCGACGTGCAGCGTTCGGTCGATCTGCGGTGGGGTCGGAACCGCGCGGCCGGTCTGCTCCAGCAGGTCCCGGACCTGCTTGGGGCTCAGTTGGTGCCCGGCCAGCCGACTGGCCTGGAGCACGACCGCCGCGGCTGCGGCTATCTCAGGCGCGGACGCCGACGTACCACCGTTGAACACCGGGGTGACAGCCTGTACGCCGCGGCCTCTGGTGTGCTGGAAGGCGATGATGTTGTCACTGGGCGCGGACAGGTCCACCCGGCTGCCGAAGCCGGAGGAGAAACTGCCGAAGCCGCTGATCCGGGTCTCCGCGAAGGTGCCGGCCTGCGGGCTGCTGGAGTTCGCCGGCACCGCGAGCGTGTCGTCCAGGGTGGTGCCGCCCGCGGCGATGGCGCCGGTGTCGGGCACCTCGGACGGAGTGGTGGTCAGCGCGTCGTCGTCGATGGTCGTGGCGGAGGCGGAGTTCGCGGCCACGTCGGTGGGGGTGCTGCCGCCATCGGGGCCGACAGCGGCAGGGGTGTAGAGCCGAGTGCCGTCGTTCGAGGAGATGGACACCACGATGCCGTCCTGCTGGACGATCGAGGCGACCACGGACCGGACGAACGGGTCGTCCTCCAGGTAGCGGCCCGGGAACCCCACCGAGTCGGTGCCGAACCCGAGGCTCGCGGTGATGACGCTGGGGCGCGGCGACTGGTTGGCGGCAGCCAACAGCGCGCCGGCTATCTGCTCGATCGTCGGCTCCTGGGGGACGACCAGGCGGTAGTCGGCACCCGGAGCAATGCCCAGCAGGTCGGTGTAGCCGCTGCCAGTGGCGCTCTGGCGCTGCTGGTCATGGGCAAGCGGGGCCATCACACTGAAGTCAAGAAGCACCTCGCCGAGCAAGGGGTCCTGGTTCTTGGTAGAGCCGGACGGGTCCAGGGAACCGTCGGCACCGGCCACGTAGGTGGGGATCAGCGGCATCGACGGCAGGTCGAGGTAGCGCTGGCCGTTCGTCAGCACAGTGGTCGGGCCGTTGCCCTTGACGTAGCTGTCCCCCGCGTCCGCCATCGACTGGTCGGTGAGGTCGCCGATGGACACATTGGTGATGATCTCGCCGGTTCCGGGCTGCTGGCCGTAGCCGCTCTGAAGGGTGGAGAAGGCGCCCACCGCGTCGACTCCGCCGGCGTTGAGGAACGCCTGGGCGGAGGAGGAAAGCGCGTAGTTCGACGGCACGTCAGCTGGGCTGGTCCCGGTGGTCGACGTGGTGGCCGGGGCCTGCGCGGCATTGTCGGCGGAGGCCGCCGCGGGTCGCACGGAGGCGGGCAGCGGTTGCGCTCCGGCGTTCATGGTGTTCACGAAGCGGTCCGGTTCGGCGTACGCGACTCCGGAGGTGCCCCGGAGGGTACTGGCGACGGCTGTGGAGTCCTGCTGCTTCACCTGAACCACATAGGTACGTGACAGGTCGGGCGCATCGGCGCCCAGTTGGCCGCGTGCCGCCTTGGTCAGGGAGCCGGTGGCGGCTGCGGACCGCGAAGGGAACAGCGGGTGCAGGGAGGTGGCGCCCACCGCGTGCAGCTTGGCGTCCAGCGCTTTGTCGGTGGTCTGCGGGGCGCGGGCGGCCAGTCGGTGCTGGGCCGTCCCGGAGAGCGCGGGCCCGGTGACGGAGGTGCCCGGCTCCAGGGTGACCAGTACCTGGCCCGGCACTATTCCCTGGCGCTGGGCGGGCGGCACGGCGGTGCCCTTCGAGGTGCCATCCAGCGGCGTTCTGCCAATGGGGAGTTGCCCGGAACCGGCGGGCGCGGGGGAAGTGGCGGCGGCCGACGGAGCCGCAGACGCGGTGCCGGAGACGACGGGAGCGGCCAGGACCGCCAACGCGAGGGCTGCGGCGCCGTGCCGTCTGTATCGGTGATGCGCGAGGAGCATGGGCAAGCCTTTCCGGTGGAGCACGGCAGGCTGCCTGTCGGGTCGCACTGCCACTTGCAGGGGTAGGCGGGTCGAGGGTGCTGCCTTTGACTGGTGGAGGATGTCAACCGCGACAGAAGCGACACAAGCGACACAAGGCAATGCTGGTGACCGAATTACGCCGGATGGCGGAGAGTCGCCACGAGCACGGCGGAGGGTCATGGAACTTAACGTGCTGGGACTTACGGCGGAGCTACAGCACGTCTACACCACTTTGGTAGGGCATCCGCGACGCACCGCCTCCGAGTTGGCCGGGGCCTGCGGACTATCCCCGGCCGGCGTCGGGCGGCAACTGTCCGTTCTGGTCAGGGACGGTCTCGCTACCCGGACCGCCGGACGGCCGCCCCGCTTCTCCGCCGCCGTACCCGACGTCGCGGTGACCGCTCTGATCGACGAGCAGCAACACCGCCTCAACGAGGCGCGTTCGTTGGTGCACCGGTTGATGGAGACCTACCGAGAGGCAGCCCGGATCACGCATCCGGAGATGGCCCTTGAGCTGCTCACCGACCGCGACGACATCAGCTCGGCGGTGGGCCGGTTGACGGCCGACGCCCGACGCGAAGTACGCGCATTCGACCGGCCGCCGTACGTCGACCGACCGGGAATGAACCTGGACCTGCAGATCCAGCGACAGCGGCACGGCGTGGTCCACCGGGTGGTCTACGACCGGGAGGCGGTGGCCTGGCCGGGCAGGATGCACAACGACATCGCACTCAGCATCAGAGCGGGGGAAAAGGCCCGGGTACGCCCCGAGCTGCCGCTGAAGCTGGTGATCAGCGACAGCCGGGAGGCCATCATCCCCTTCAGCCTCGCGGCCGGCGGCCTGTCAGCGGCCTATCTCATCCACCAGTCGCCCATGCTCGTCGCTCTTGAGTCCCTGTTCGAAGCCGAATGGAAGCGCGCCGTCGCCCTGTCGGACGCCGGACCGCCGCCTGCCGGCAACCGTCCGCAGGAGTCGGGGGTCGATGCCGCCCAGCCGGACGCGGACACCCGCTCCCTGCTGGCTCTGCTCGCCGCCGGCCTCACTGACGCGGCCATCGCGCGCTCACAGGGCTGGAGCGAACGGACCACGCAGCGGCGCATCCACCGGCTGATGAACCAGCTCGGCGCCTCAACGCGCTTCCAGGCCAGTCTCACCGCAGCCCGCCGTGGCTGGCTGTGACCCTCCCGGGCCGCGGTACGACGGTGCGCAGCCGGCGGAACCAGCCGACGTACGGTTGGTGACGCGGACCTGGAGAGGAACAGTTGTGAGACTTGCCCGTCGGATGGGTCGGCTCGGGACCGAGTCGGCGTTCGAGGTACTGGCCAAGGCCAAGGCGCTGGAGCAGAGCGGGCGCGAGATCGTGCACCTGGAGATCGGCGAGCCCGACTTCGACACGCCGGCGCACATCAGCGCAGCCGCGCGGGCGGCGCTGGACAAGGGGCACACCCACTACGTGCCGGCCCCGGGCATTCCGGAACTGCGCTCCGCGGTGGCGGACTTCCTTGGGCGCACCGGCCGGATGAGCACCACCCCTGACCGGGTGGTGGTGACGCCCGGCGCCAAGCCGATCATGTTCTTCACGATCATGGCGCTGTGCGAGGAGGGTGACGAGGTGCTTTACCCGGATCCCGGCTTCCCGATGTACGCCTCGATCACCGCGTTCGCCGGCGCCAAGCCGGTGCCGCTGCCGCTGCGCGAGGAGAACGGCTTCACCGTCGACCCGGAGGAGCTGGCGTCGCTCGTCACCGACCGTACCAAGCTGCTGATCCTCAACTCCCCCCACAACCCGTGCGGAAGCGCGTCGAGCCCGGAACAGCTCGAAGCGATCGCCGAGATCGCGATCGAGCACGACCTGGTGGTGCTCAGCGACGAGGTGTACTGGGCGCTGCGCTACGGCGGCAGGCACCACAGCGTGCTGGACCTTGACGGCATGGCCGACCGGACGGTGCTGCTCGACGGTTGGTCGAAGACGTTCGCGATGACCGGATGGCGACTGGGCTTCGGAGTGTTTCCGACGGCCCTGGTGGAGCCGGTTACCCGACTGGTGATCAACTCGGTGTCCTGCACCTCGGCGTTCAGCCAGCACGCGGCCATCGCGGCGCTGGAGGGACCGTGGGACGACGTGGAACGAATGGCCGCGGCGTTTCGCGAGCGGCGGGACGTGATCGTGTCCGGCCTCCGCGCCATTCCGGGCGTGTCCTGTGTCCAACCCGGCGGAGCCTTCTACGCCTTTCCCAACGTGCGCGAGCTCGGCGTGTCCGCCGCAACGCTGTCCGACCTGCTGCTCGAACGTGCGGGTGTGGCCTGCCTTCCGGGTACGGCGTTCGGCTCGTACGGCGAGGGGTACCTGCGGTTCTCCTACGCCAACTCCATCGACAACATCCGCGTTGCGCTGGCAGCGTTCGAAACCCTTGTGAGCGAGATGTCCCACGGCTGAGCCGGCCGTGGATCCCGTTCGCCATTCGTCCGGCTACCCATGCTTGTCACCGCCCGAACAGCTCGCAGGCCATCTCGTTGGCGGTCAGTTCGAGCCCGGTGAGGTCGCGCACGACGCGGATACGGTCGCAGTACTCGGCGTAGGCGGGCAGGTCGCAGCGACCCAGGCCCCACGAGTAGCGCGGTTCGGGGGTGAGCCAGATCGTCTCGCGGGCTCGCCGGGTGATCTCGGTGAAAGCCTCCAGGTTGGGGTCGTTGGCGTTGCCACGGCCGTCGCCGAGCACGAGCACGGTGGTACGGCGATTCACCGCTGAGGAGTGCTCGTCGAGGAACTGACCGAACGCCAGCCCGTAGTG
>JAWWOY010000235.1:0-4114 GCA_033851195.1 Kribbellaceae bacterium
TCGAACGGCTGAGCGCTGAGGCCGAGCGACGGACCGAGGTGTTGCAAGCGGTATCGGACGAGTTGCAGGAGAACACCCGGCTGCTGTCCGACGACCGCTTCTCCCCGGATCAGCGCAACCACCGACAAGTATTTCCGCGGCTAGTGGTCTCGGCGGTCGATCTGGCGCTGGTCTCCGGCGCCCTTGGCCGGCACCGCGACGCCGAACTGGTCGGCCTGTTGCACCGCTGGCGCGACACTGTGCATCTCTTCAACCGCCGGCTGGACCTGACTGAGATCAGCACCTTCTCCAACACCATCTCGTCAGAGGAACTGGCTGCGTTCCACCGCGCGCTGCACCGCGAGAACAGCTACTTCGCCGCTACCCGCGAAATGCTCGAAGCGCTCCTATCCCGGCTGCCGCCTCCCTAGTCCTAGTGGCCCGGCACTTCAGGGGTGGATGACGGTGACGCCTGCGGGGGTGGCGGTGGTGAGGGCGTCCAGGGCGGCAGGGACCTCGTCGAGGCCGATCACCCGGGTGATGAGGTCGGCGGGCTTCAGTTCACCACTCGCGACCAGGGCCAGCATCTCGGGGTAGGCGTGGGCGGCCATGCCGTGGCTGCCGAGCCACTCCAGCTCTTGGCCGATCAGGCGGGATACATCCAGCTGTACGCCGGACGGCAGCAGCCCGACCTGCAAGTGCCGCCCGCGCGGACGGAGCGAACGCAGAGCGTCCTGGACGATCTGGCTGGAGCCAAGCGCGTCCATTGTCACGTGCGCACCTCCGCCCGTGAGGTCAAGGATCTCCTGCACTATGTCCGGGCCGCCCACCAGCACTCTGTCGGCGGCGCCGTACCGGGTGGCGAGGGCTAGAGCGTCGGGGTTGGTGTCTACGGCAATCACCCGGGCACCGAGGGCGGCGGCGATCATGACTGCCGATAGGCCGACGCCTCCGCAGCCGAACACGACCATGCTCTCCCCCGCCCGGACCCGTCCGACCTGCCGGACAGCCCGGAAGGCGGTGGCGAAGCGACAGCCGAGGCCTGCGGCGGTGTCGAAGTCGAGCGAGTCCGGCAAGCGGATCAAGTTGACATCGGCGAAAGGCAGTGCAACGTACTCGGCAAAAGAACCCCAGTAGTTGAAGCCCGGTTGAAGCTGGTTCGGGCAGACCTGCTGGTTGCCGGCACGGCACTGCTCACATTCGCCGCAAGCGCAGATGAAGGGGCTGGTGACTCGGTCACCGACCTGCCAGCCGGTGACGCCGGGCCCGAGCGCCGCGATGGTTCCCGCGAACTCGTGACCGGGCACGTGCGGCAGGACGATGTCGGAATCGTGGCCCTGCCAGCCGTGCCAGTCGCTGCGGCAGAGACCGGTGGCCTCGACCTTCAGGACGACGCTGCCTTCGGCCGGCACCGGCTCCGGGAGGTCCTGGACCGTGGGGAGGACGCCGTACTTCTCGACGAGGATCGCGCGCATCGGGCCATCCTCACCCACGGGCCAGTTGAGTCACTAGAGCAACAGCTCAGCCGCCTGCGACGGCCGGGATGATCGAGACCTGGCCGCCGTCCTTGATGTTGGTCTGCAGCCCCTCGGCGAACCGGACGTCGTCGTTGTCGACGTACACGTTGACGAAGCGGCGCAGTTCGCCGGATTCGTCCAGCACCCGCGCCTTGATGCCGGGGTACGACGAGTCGAGCGAGTCCAGCACCTCGCTCAGCGTCGAGCCCTCGACGGAGACCTCAGAGGCGCCCTGCGTGTAGGGCCGCAGGATGGTCGGTACGCGCACACTCACACTCACTGCAGCCCTGCCTTCACAAAGGCGTCGTACGACGCGGGGATGGTGACCTTCGGGCCTACCCGGTCGGCCACAGCGTCGAGCGTCTTCAGCCCGTCGCCCGAGTTGATGATGACGGTCTCGGCCTCGGGGTCGAGCTGACCGGTCTCGATCAGCTTCTTCAGGGTCGCGACCGTGACACCGCCGGCGGTCTCGGTGAAGATGCCCTCGGTCCGGGCCAGCAACTGGATGCCCTCGATGACCTCTTCGTCACTGACGTCCGCGACCACACCACCGGTACGCCGGGCGACGTCGAGCACGTACGGGCCGTCCGCCGGATTGCCGATCGCGAGCGACTTGGCGATGGTGTCCGGCTTGACCGGCTTGACCACGTCGTAGCCGTCCCGGAACGCCTGCGCGATCGGGGAGCACCCGGTCGCCTGCGCGCCGTACACCTTGTAGTCGGTGGCGTCGACGAGGCCGAGCTTGCCGAGTTCGGTGAAGCCCTTGTCGATCTTGGTCAGCTGCGACCCGGAAGCGACCGGTACGACGATCTGCTGCGGCAGGCGCCAGCCGAGCTGCTCGGCGACCTCGAAGGCCAGGGTCTTGCTGCCCTCGGAGTAGTACGGGCGGACATTGACGTTCACGAACGCCCAGCCCTCCTCCTCACCGGCGATCTCGGAGGCAAGCTTGTTCACGTCGTCGTAGTTGCCCTCGACGGCGACCAGCGTGCCGCCGTACACCGCGGTGGTGATGATCTTCGGGCGCTCGAGGTCGCTCGGGATAAAGACGACGGAGCGGATGCCCGCGCGGGCCGCCGCGGCCGCGACGGCGTTGGCCAGGTTGCCGGTGGAGGGGCAGGCGAAGACCTTCATGCCGAGCTCGCGGGTGGCGCTCAGGGCGGTGGCGACCACGCGGTCCTTGAAGGAGTGGGTCGGGTTGCCCGAGTCGTCCTTCACCCAGAGCTTGCGCAGGCCGAGCTCGCGGGCCAGGTTGCCGGCGTCGATCAGCCGGGTGTAGCCGGGTTCGGTGTTCGGGAAGCTCGCCACGTCGGTGGGCACCGGCAGCAGCGGCTGGTAGCGCCAGATGTTCTTGGGACCGGCCTCGATCTGCTCGCGGGTGATGGTCGGATACTGGTACCCGACTTCCAGCGGGCCGAAGCACTCCATACAGGCGTAGAACGGGCCTAGCGGCGACTTGGCACCACAGGCGCGACAGATCAGGTGCGTACCGTTGCCGAAGGCGCCTTCGCGGATGGTGTGGGTGGCAGGTGTGGTGCTCAGGCTCATGGCGGAGTTTTCCTCCTCATCTTCCCCGGACCGGATCTCGGTGCGGGACGGATTTGGCACCGTTCCACCGCGAGCGCCTCGGATCGAGACGGTCAACGGGGAGGGTTGCCGGGACTTCTGCGGGCCGTTTCCCTCAGTCCCTCTGGATGAGCACTAAAAGATTACCCAATGAGGTCCATATCGTGTCTCCGACTCCCAGCATGCGAGACGGTGAATCTCAACGGGATCTCAGCGAGATCAGCTCAGCGCAACCGGTGAGTAGCGCCCGGGGTGTGGGTCGGCAGGCTCATCCTCGGACCGTAGCGCGGATGACCTTGCCCGGTGAGCTCGAGCAGTCGTTGCACCCGGAACCTGTGCCCGCGGTACGGCTCGATCAGCTCGGCGCAGCCGTCGTCGTCCAGTTCCTCGCCGGTCAGCGCATACGACACGTTGCGGGACACGTGGTAGTCGGCGAACGAGAACGCGTCCGGATCACCGTGCGCCCGCTGCCGCACCTCGGCCGCGGTCCAGATCCCGACTCCGGGCAGCGAACGGAGCCGGCGCTCGATCTCCGCGCCGTCGTCCAGCCGCAGGGTGCGCTCCAGCGCCGCGGCCCGGGTCGCCGCCGTGATCACCACCCGCGATCGTCGCCCGTCCACCCCTGCCCGCAACCATTGCCACGACGGGATCAGCCGCCACTCCTCCGGCGTCGGCGGCACCGTCAAAGGCCGCCCGTCGGCTGGTGCCGGGCCCGGCGCGGGTTCGCCGTACTTGCGGATCAACAGCCGCCAGGCAGCGAAAGCCTCCTTGCCGGTCACGACCTGCTCGATCCCGGCCGCAGCCATCGCCTCGAACACTGCTCGCGTCCGCGGCACCCGGAAATGCGGGAACCGCCGCGCCGCCTCGACCAGCGGCCGATGCGCCGGCAACGGCTCGAACCCGTCCCAGCTGTCGGCCTCGCCGAGCAGCTCAGGCACGCCGTCCACGGCCCAGGCCGCACCGGGACCCCACGCCTCGGCCTCCACCTCGGCCGCCCCGGCGTACGGGGTCAATCGCAGCAGCACCGGTCCGTCCGGAGTCTGTGTCGCCCGCCA
>JAWWOY010000263.1:0-4067 GCA_033851195.1 Kribbellaceae bacterium
GCACGGACAGCCTGGCCCGGTGGAATCCCGAGGCCAGGCCGATGCCCGCCAATACCCGGCGAGTCGCCGCCGCCGCGATCCAGGAGGGTGCTGCCGCCATCGTGCTCGATGTGGCCGGGCCGACCCCCGCCGTACTCGAGACCGACGACGTACGACGCCTCGCGGCCGGGCTGCAGGTGGTTCGGCTCGAGGACGGCGGCTACGGCTGGATGTCAGTGGCCGAGTGAGCTGTCGGCATGAGTGAGGAGCTGCCACCCGGTCTGGGACTGGCGTGGGGTGTGCATCCGATGCAGCGCCGGGGGCCGAAGCCCACTCTCACCATCGAGCAGATCGTCGCCACCGGGATCCAGTTCGGTGACACCCAGGGTTTCGAGGCGATCTCGCTGCAGAAGATCGCCGCGCACCTCAGCGTGAGCACCAACGCGATGTACCGCTACGTCAGCTCGAAGGACGAACTGCTGGTGCTGGTCGCGGACACCGCCTGGGGCCGGGCGCCTGCGTCGATCCTGGAGGCCGGCGGGTGGCGGGAGGGCGCACGGGCCTGGGTGCAGGCTCAGGCCGACCGGTACGCCGAGCGCCCGTGGTTGCTCGATCTGCCCATCCGCGGGGCACCGGTGACGCCGAACCTGTTGACCTGGCTGGAGGTCCTGCTGCAGGTGATGGCCGGGACCGGGTTGGACCAGCACGACGCCCTGGGGTGTGTCGTGCTGTTCGACGGTTATGTGCGCAGCTACGCGAACCTGGTCCGGCAGCTGGACGCCAGCGACAGTGCGCCGGTCCAGTCGCCCGCCGTGGGCGAGTTCCTGCTGCCGCGCCTGCAGTCCGGCGGGTATCCGTTGCTGGCGGCGATGTACGCGAACCAGGAGTACGAGGACGGCATCGACGACGACCTGGAGTTCGGCCTCACCCGCATCCTCGACGGCATCCAGGTCCTCATCGACAGCCGGTAGGGCGCGACTCCTCATCGCCGCCATCAGGCGCCGCGCTGCGAGAGGTCGCAGAGTGTTCCGGCTACGACGGAAGGGCGATCCTGACGGGGGCGGTGGAGCGGGCGGCGGTCCAGGCGAGGTGGAAGGCGCTGCCGGGGGCGACCTCGGCGCGGCGGTGGGGCTCGGTGCGGAGGTTGACCGGGCTGACCAGGGTGGTCGCCTGCTGGGGGTGGACGCCGTTCGTGCGGACCTCGGCGACCAGCTCCGCCAGGGCCTGGGCGGCCGGCTTGCGCTGATGGTCGACGGTGAACAGGCCGAGGTCGTACTCCCGGTCCGGGAAGTCCGCCAGCCGCCGGTCGATGTCGTGCGAGGACCACCAGGTGATCCCCCACAGCGCCGGGTTGTTGACGACGAGCTCGACCGTCCGCCGGGTGAACTCCGCCTGATCCGCCGCCGGGATGTCAGGCCCCGGTACGCCGATCTCCTGCAGCCAGACGGGTCGTGCCGGATCCAGCGAGGTGGCAGCCGCCAGTTCCACCAAGTAGTCCGCATGGGTCAGCGTCGCCGGGCCGAGCGGGCCGTCCAGGCGAGAGACCCCGTTGAACACCCACGAGTGGACGGTGCTCAGCTCGCCCAGGTCCACCACGTCCACCGGGTGGAACGGGTGGTCCGGCTTGTACCAGGCGTCGTCGAAGACCGAATGCAGCGCGAGCAGGTCCGGTGCCGCCTTCTTCACGGTGGCCAGCAGTTCCCGCGCCCACTCAGCCGAGGCCTCCGGGCTGGTGGGGCTGTCCGGCCACAGGTTGTTGACCTCGTTCCCGAGCGTAACGGCGAACACGTTGGGCTTGGTGGCGACCGCCCGCGCGACGGCATCGACGTACTGGTGCAGTCCATCCCGTACGACGTCGTCCTCGAACAGGCTGCGGCGGTGCCACGTCAGTACCCAGGACGGCAGGAAGTCGAAGCTCGACAGGTGGCCTTGGATCAGGTCGACCGCCACCGTCAGTCCGGCCTCGGCGGCGGCGTCGATGGTGTCGAGTAGGTCGTCGATCGCGCGCTCCCGGATGATCGCGCGGTTCGGCTGGATCCACGGCCAGATCGGGAACACCCGGATGTGGTCCAGGCCCAGCCCGGCCAGGTCGGCGAGGTCGCGGCGTACGGCGGCGCCGTCGTAGTCCAGCCAGCTGTAGAACCACCCGGACGACGGAACGTAGTTCGCACCGAACCGGGGCGAGGCGGGGTCGGAGAGCATATCGGCGATGCTAAAACGGTTTAGCTAAATTCGCCAGTCACCCAGTCATCCGGTCAGCCAGTCAGCCAGTTCCGCCGGGCAGCCGGGCCGGGGGAGCGGTGGACTCGCGAACGGTGAGCACCGGGTCGGCAGTGCGCAGGTTGATCATCCGCTCGGGATGGGCGATCACCCCGAGCAGTACCTCGGCCGCCTGCCGGCCGAATTCGAAGGTGTCCCGGGACAGCGCGGTCAGGGCCGGATGCATCAACTGGGTCAGGATCGAATCGTCGAACGCCACCACGGACAGGTCGCCCGGCACCGAGACGCCCATCTCCATCGCCACCCCGAGACCGGCAACCGCCATCACGTCGCTGTCGTAGACGATCGCGGTCGGCCGGACCGGGGCCGAGAGCAGCCGCCGGGTGGTCGCCGCGCCCGCGGCGTCGCTGAAGTCGGTCGGCAGGGACGGCGCGTCGATCAGGCCCAGCCGGGGTGCCGCATCGCGGAGCGCGCGGATCCGGCGCTGGGTGTGCTGGAAGTTCAGCGTGCCGGCGACGTGTGCGATCCGGCGGTGCCCGATCGCGGCCAGGTACTCGACGATGGACAGCATCGCGTCCCGGTCGTCCGCCCAGACCGACGGCAGCGCACCCTTGCCGCCCCGCCCGCCGACCACCACGGCAGGCAGTTCGAGTGCCTTCAAGGCCCCGATCCGGGGATCCCGCACGGTCAGGTCGACCAGGATCACACCGTCCACCCGGTGCTCCGACGACCAGCGCCGGTACACCTCGATCTCGGCCTCGGTGTCCTCGACGATCAGCAGTTGCAGCGAGATGGCGTGCGCGGACAAACCGGACTGCAGGCCGGAGAGCAGCTGCGCGAAGAAGGGCTCGACCCCGAGGGTGCGGGCCGGCCGGGCGATCACCAGCCCGACCGAGTCGACCCGGGAGGCGCCGAGTGCGCGTGCGGCGCTGTGCGGGCGCCACTTCATCTGCTCGGCGATCTCGAGGATCCTGGCCCGGGTGGCCTCGCTGACGCCGGGCCGTCCGTTCAGGGCGAACGAGACCGCGCCCTTCGACACCCCGGCCCGATCAGCGATGTCGGCGATCGTCGGTCGTGCCATCGGCCCCTCCTCCGTCGTACGTCCCCTTGACAGCGGATTCTACGTTGTGGATAGTGCAGGAGCTATACCGGTTTATCACTTCAGGAGAACTCATGCGTAGTCGTCTGACCGGGGTGGCTGCTGTCGCAGTCGCCGCCCTCACCCTGGCCAGCTGTGGCCTCGGCTCGTCCAGCAACTCGGCCGGCAGCAAGCCGACCGTCGATGCGAGTACTCAGGTGACGGGTGAGGTCAGCTTCCAGACCTGGGCCCTGAAGCCGAAGTTCACCTCGTACGTCGAGGGTGTCATCAAGGCTTTCGAGCAGAAGTACCCGGGCACCAAGGTGACCTGGCTGGATCAGCCGGGCGACGGCTACGACAAGAAGGTGCTGAGCCAGGCCTCCGCCGGCCAGTTGCCGGACGTGGTGAACCTGCCGCCGGACTTCGCCCTCCCGCTGGCCAAGCAGGACATGTTGCTGGACGTCGGCGCGGCCGACCCGAAGCTGACCACCGACTACGTCGCGGGCGGTGTCGACGCGTACAAGTACCAGGGCAAGGACGGCATCTTCGGCTACCCCTGGTACCTGAACACCGATATCGACTACTGGAACGCGACCAAGTTCGCCGCCGTCGGGCTGGACGCGAAGAACCCGCCGAAGACCTTCGACGAACTGCTCGCCGCCGCCAAGGTGATGCACGACAAGTCGGGCGGCAAGGAGTACCTGATGAGCCGGCTGCCGGGCATCGGTGATTTCACCAACGCGGGCGTCAAGATCATCTCCGACGATGGCAAGAGCTTCGTCTTCAACAC
>JAWWOY010000267.1:0-3105 GCA_033851195.1 Kribbellaceae bacterium
CCGGTCATCCCCTCGCCGAGCGGAAACACCTGGCCCGACTGGCACCGTACGCCGATGTCGGCTTGTTTGCGGTAGGTGCCCGCGGCCTCGTCGACGCTCGAGACCGAGCCGGCGTCGCAGTCCATCAGCTCGGTGCAGCGTCGCAGGATCCGCTCCAGCAACGGCTGCAGCATCAACTCGCCGGCGAGATCCTCGGCAACCGCGTTCAGCGCCTCGACGCGGGCGGCCAGCGTCGAACCGGACCGGACAGTCCTGTCGTGGACAGTCACCGCCGACCCTCCCTCCGGGACGCGCCGAGCAACAATCCTGTGAATCTGTGGTAATTCCTGTGTAGCACAAGCCCGCGGACGCCCGCGTCGTCCCCTTGGGACAGCTAAACAGGGGCTATCCCTACGGCCCAACGTGTGAGCGGTGCGCTAGAAGGGACACGGTGACTAACACAGTGACTATCAGCAGCACACAGCCACAGGTCGTTATCGTGGGCAGCGGATTCGGTGGATTGTTTGCTGCGAAGGCGTTGCGGCGGGCTCCGGTCGATGTGACCCTCGTGTCGCGCACGAATCAGCACTTGTTCCAGCCGCTCCTTTATCAAGTGGCCACCGGGATTCTGTCCGATGGCGAGATCGCGCCGGCGACCCGACAGGTGTTGCGCCGGCAGCCCAACGCTCGCGTTCTGCTCGGCGAAGTGACTCGCATCGACCTCGCCGCCCGGACTGTGAGCTCCGAGCTGTTCGGGGAGATCACGGCTTCGCGGTTCGATTACCTGGTTGTCGCGGCCGGTGCCACGGAGGACTACTTCGGGAACGATCAGTTCGCCGAATACGCGCCCGGGATGAAGACGATCGAGGACGCTCTGGAGTTGCGCGCGTGCATCTTCGGCGCCTTCGAGCTCGCTGAGGCAGCGACGGACCCCGACGAGGCCGACCGACTGCTGACCTTCGTCGTCATCGGGGCCGGACCCACTGGAGTGGAGATGGCGGGTCAGATCAGTGAGCTGGCTCGGCGCACGCTACCCGGGGACTATCGCACCATCGATCCGCGCGCCGCGCGCATCATCCTGCTGGACGCAGCGCCCGCCGTCCTGCCCAGCTTTGGTACGAAGCTGGGGAGCAAGGCCGCCGAGCATCTGCGCAAGATGGGTGTGGAGGTGCAACTCGGCGCAAAGGTCGTGGGCGTCGATGAGGCTGGCCTGGAGGTCGAGGACTCCCAAGGACGCCGCCGCATCCCCTCGTTGTGCAAGATCTGGGCCGCAGGTGTCGCTGCGTCGCCCCTCGGCGCTCAGCTGGCTGAGCAATCAGGGGCCGAGCTGGATCGGGCGGGCAGGGTCAAGGTCCAAGAGGACCTCACTCTGCCCGGTCACCCGGAGGTGTTCGTTGTCGGCGACATGATCAGCCTGCGGGGTCTGCCAGGAGTAGCGCAGGTCGCCATTCAGGGTGGTCGGTACGCCGCCGACCAGATTGCTCGTGCATGCACGGGCAAGCCGGCCGCCGGCCCGTTCCGATACCACGACAAGGGCAGCATGGCCGCGGTGTCACGCTCATACGCGGTGGCGAGTGTCGGCCGGCTACGTATTGCGGGGTTCTTCGCCTGGCTGCTGTGGCTGGCCGTGCACCTGATGTATCTCGTCGGCTTCAAGAACCGCTTCACCACGGTGCTCGACTGGGCGGTGGCGTTCATCGGCCGGGGGCGCTCCGAACGAACGGTGATCAGTCAGCAGGTCCTCGCCCGAAACGCCAGGCCACGTAGCCGACACTGACCAGCTTCGCGGCTTCCTCGATCGAGTCGACCAGATGGATCGAAGAAGCCATCGGACGGCCGGATGCCAGCCGCTCGAGCACGTCCCAGACCGGGAGCTCTTTGGACCAGTGCTTCACACCCACCAGGATCATCGGGGTCTGGGTGGCCCTGTCGCCGTAGTAGTTCGGCGTCACGGCCTGGAAGATCTCCTGCACGGTTCCAGCCGCACCGGGGAGGTAGACGATGCCGCCTCGGGCGCGGCTGAGCAGGACGTCTTCGCGCAGGGCGTTGGAGAAGTACTTGGCGATCGCGCTGGCGAAGACGTTCGGCGGTTCGTGGCCGTAGAACCACGTCGGGATGGAGACGCCACCGTCGCCGGGGTACTGCCGTCGTACTGCCAGACCGGTTGAGGCCCACCTGGCGATCGACGGGCGGAACGACGGTACGGCGGCCAGCGCGACCAGCGCCGCCTCCAACGCCTCGTCGTCGTACGAGGAGAGGGCGGAGCCGAGGTTCGCCGCCTCCATCGCGCCAGGTCCACCGCCGGTCGCCACGGTCAGGCCGGCCCGGGCGAGGGCGCGGCCGAGTAACACAGCGTCGCGGTAGGCGGCGTCGCCGCGGGCAATGCCGTGTCCGCCCATCACGCCGACCCAGGGCTTGCCGTCCGGGAGTTCTGCGAGGGCGTCCGCGATCGCGTGGTCGTGCAGCGCCGCGGCGAGAGTGCGGCTGGTGTCGCCCTTCTCGTCGTGCTGCCGCGACCAGGCGTAGATCTGCGCATCCGGAGTCGCGTCGTACCCGGCATCCAGGCCGGCGTACAGCTCGGCGGCGTCGTACAGGCGACCGCGGTAGGGGTCGAACGGCACCTCCGGGATGGTCGGGAAGATCAACCCGCCGCCGTCTTGGATCCAGTCCGACGCCGTCTCGTCCAGCTTGCAGCCGAGGAACAGCGAGCCCGTCGGAGCCAGCCCCAGCAACTCGCCGGTCCGCGCGGTCAGGTCCACCGATTGGACCCGCCAGCCGGCCATCGAGGTGGCACCGGCCGCGATGATCCGGTCGAAGTGATCCAGGGTTTCGATGTCCAGATGGGGGATGCCAAGGGTTGTCACGAGCAGAACACTAGGACTTGGGGGTGCCTCTACCTCCCAGGACCACGATGAGGTATTGCTTGCTCATGACACATGCGGAGCTGTGGGAGCGTCACAAGGCGGTCATGCCGGACTGGCTCGCGTTGTACTACGAGCAGCCGATCGAGATCGTCAGCGGCTCCGGCCGCCGGGTGACGGACGGCGAGGGCAAGGAGTACCTGGACTTCTTCGCCGGCATCCTGACCAACGCGATCGGCTACGACATCGCGGAGATCTCCGACGC
>JAWWOY010000296.1:0-2844 GCA_033851195.1 Kribbellaceae bacterium
CGCATGGCAGGCGCCGAAGCCGTCCGCGCGAGCGACGATCCGTCCAGCTTCGACCCGCACAGCGGCCTCGATCCCATCGCTGACCTCGGTCACACCGGCTGCAGCGGCGAGCAGCCCCGACTCGTCATGCACCACTTGCAGCCGAGGCCACGCTGATGGTGGAAACGCCTGACGCAAGCAGCTGCAAACTTCGGCGACGGCCAACTGTGCCAGCTGTGCCAGTTCCGTGGGGTTGCCGGTAACCAGTACGACGGTCACCTGGGCTCCCGGCGGTGCAGCCCGTACGGCGTCCTCGGCAGCGGCCAGGCGGTTCAGTCCAAGAATCGCCACGACACCATCGTCAATCAGCCGTGCGGGCCCACCGCGCACCGCGTCCGTCGCGGGTGGCGGCGACCAGAGTTCGTTGTCCGGTCTCGTCTGCGGGCTGGTCGGCGGCGGCTCCCACCGGTCGTCGAGTTCCAGGCTTGCCAACTGTTCGCACGCTCTGGCTAGGTTGAGGGGCTGGACAAAGCCGGGCGCGGCCGCTGCCAGTTGACTGGCGCCGTGCAGGGTGGTCAGCACCGTCTCCGCCACTCGGACCAGGCGGCCAGTTGCTGCCCCGGGCGGCCGCAACTGCTCCAGGGCCAGCCCGAGCAGGATCGCGTCGAGCTTCAGCAACTGTGCGAACGGCCAGCGGGTGCGCTCGTCGGCGAAGATCTCGGGAATCAGATTCATCCCGAGCGGGGTCAGGCTGTCCTGCTCACCGGCGTACGAGAGTCGACCGAGCCAGCAGCGGGCGAATGAGCCGAGGGCCTCGCCGGCGGTGCGACCCGGTTCCGGGCGCGGAGCCTCGAGTGCACGGGCGGCGAGGTCGGCCAGGACGGCGAAGTAGAGGGCCCGCTTGCCGGCGAAGTTGGAGTAGACCGCGCCGCGGGTGAGTTCTGCGCGTTCGGCGATGCTGTCGATCTTGGCGTCGCGGAAACCGCGCTCGGTGAACTCTTCCCGGGCCGCGGCCAGCACGCTTGCCCGGTTGCGTTGCTGCAGTTCAACCCTGCTGAGCCGGCTCATCGCTCTCCTCATCCGGCGTTGCCGTCGCTTGACAGACAAGATACTCTCACCATTCAGATGATCGGATCATCCGAATGTTCGCGACATTTGAGGAGCAGCTGTGGTCGACTGTCCACACCAGAGGCCCGAGGTTCCGCAGATCGATCTGATGGACGCCGAAGTGCTCGGCGACCCGCTGGCGGCGTACGGGCGGGTTCGTGAGCAGGGGCCGTTGGCGCGGCTGTCGGCTCCCGGGATGGGGACCATCTGGGCAGTCACCCGGCATGAGGACGCCAAGGCGCTGCTGGGTGACCAGCGGTTCGTGATGAATGCCGCCGACATCGCTGACTTCGATGCACCCAACCTGGCCGAGGAGTTCCGGCGATCTGTCGGTGTTCCCGAAGAGTGCCTGATCTACCTGCGGACCATGTCCGACAAAGACGGACCGGCGCATTCGCGACTGCGCAGCTTGGTGTCGCGCGCCTTCAGTGCGCGTCGCGCCGCTGGGCTGCGACCGCAGATCGAGCGGCTCGCCGAGGGCTTGCTGGATGACCTGCCGGGCAAGGTCGAGGGCGGTGCTGTGGACCTGCTGCCGCACTTCGCCCGGCCGCTGCCGATCGAGGTCATCGGTGCGTTGGTCGGCACCACCGGCCAAGCCGGCGTGGCGTGGCGGAAGCACAGCGCCACACTCTCGGCCGGCCTTGGGCCGGCATTCGGCGAGGCGGTGCGTGGGGTAGTCGAGGGTGTAAAGGCAGCGATCTCCCTCCGGCGACAGGAGCTGGGCGACGACCTGGTCTCCGACCTCCTCCGCGCTCAGGCGGAGGACGGCGACCGGCTCAGCGACACCGAGCTGGTCACGATGGTGGTGCACCTGGTCGTCGCAGGTCAGGAGAATCCCGCGAACCTCATCGCCAACTCCATTGCGGCGTTGCTCACCCATCCGGAGCAACTCGCCGTCCTCCGCAAGGACTCTGCACTCATGCCCCGAGCTGTCGAGGAATTGATGCGCTGGTCCAGTCCGCTGGTGCTGACTCAGCCCCGCTACGCGAAGGAAGACGTCGAGATCGGCGGCACGGTGGTTCGCAAGGGGGAGTTGGTGACAGCCGCGATCGCCGGCGCCAACCGCGACCCCCGCGCGTACGCCGCACCTGACAGCCTGGACACGGCCCGGGCATCGGGAGCGCCAGGTCACCTTGCGCTGGGGCATGGGCCGCACTACTGCCTCGGCGCTTCACTGGCTCAGGTCCAGACCGAGGTCGCCCTCACAACCCTGCTGCGCCGCTTCCCTGACCTGGCGCTGGCCGTCGATCCGGGGGAGTTGCGGCGCGTTGCCGAACCGGGCAGTTGGCGCCTGGCAACCCTTCCCGTAACCCTGTGATCCCCAGCCGAGGAGGAGTGCCGAGTGGCACGCACCAGCGATGACGACCTGCTGAGGTGCACGTTCTGCGGGAAAAGCCAGAAACAGGTCAACAAGCTGATCGCGGGTCCGACCCCGATGTGCATCTGCGACGGCTGTGTCGGGCTCTGCAACGAGCTCATCCTGGAGGAGGAACTCGACGAGGCCGCCGAGATCGGGCTGCCGGAGTTGCCGAAGCCGCGGCAGATCTACGAGTTCCTCGAGCAGTACGTCGTCGGGCAGCAGGGCGCGAAGAAGGCCCTGTCGGTGGCGGTCTACAACCACTACAAGCGGATCCGGTCCGGCGTCGGCCGCCCGTTGGAGGAGCCGGTCGAGATCGGCAAGTCCAACATCCTGCTGATCGGGCCGACCGGGTGCGGCAAGACCCATCTCGCGCAGACCCTCGCCCGGATGCTCGACGT
>JAWWOY010000304.1:0-2863 GCA_033851195.1 Kribbellaceae bacterium
CCGAGGGAACGACCTCGGCCGGCCGGTGCGGTACCGGTCCTCAAGTGCCTCGGGCTTCCTTTGCTCGAAGGGATGCAACCGCGTCGGCCAGCAAGGCGATTCCTTCGAGGATCGCCGGCTCGGTGAGACCGCCATAGCCGAACACGAGGCCGTCAGGTCCGGCATGGTCCACCCAATACGGCTCCAGCCCGTACACGCCGAGGCCACGCTGCAGGGCGGCCCGGGTGACGGCTGCTTCTGGCAGATCCGGCGGCAGCCAGACCATCACGTGCAGCCCGGCCGACACCCCGATCGGACGCAGATCGGGCAGCCGCTCCGCCAGCGCTCCGACGAGTGCATCGCGTAGTCCGCGGTATCGCGGCCGCATCCGGCGCAGGTGCCGGTCGAACTCACCGTGCGCAACGAAGTCGGCGAAGGTGAGTTGGTCGAGCACCGACGAACCACGGTCGTCCATGAGCTTCGCGTCTGCCATCCGATCGACCAGGCGGCGGGGCAGGATCAGCCAGCCGAGCCGTAGCCCAGGTGCCAGTGTCTTGCTGGCCGTCCCCGCATAGACCACGTGCTCCGGAGCGAGGCCCTGGATGGCACCGATCGGCTCCCGGTCATACCTGTACTCCGCGTCGTAATCGTCCTCGATAATCAACGCATCACGCTGCGCGGCCCAGTCCACCAGCGCCGCGCGCGTCTCCGCTGAGGTGACGGCTCCGGTCGGGAACTGGTGGGCCGCAGTGACCAGTACGACGTCCGCGCCGGATTGCTCGAGTGCCTCCACATCGACGCCCGACTCCAGCACCGGAACCCCGACGACCTCGAGTCCGGCGGCGACGGCGACCGCCCGCAGATCCTGGTCGGACGGGTCCTCGACGGCCAGGCGGCGGCGCCCGCTCGCGGACAGCACCTGCAGCAGCAGCCGGGAACCTTGGGCGAAACCGTTGCAGATCAGCATGTCCTCGGGTTGGGCCGACGTACCGCGGACCCGGTTCAGGTAGTCGGCCAGAGCCTCGCGCAACTCCAGCGCGCCGCGGCCGTCCAGGTAGGCGAAGCTCATGTGCGGCGTCTCATTCAGGATCCGGCGAACCGACCGCAGCCACGCCGCCCGCGGGAACTGGGAGACGTCAGGCCTGCTGTAGCGGAAGTCGATCGTGGGCGGTTTGTACTCGGTCGGTCTGGCCTGCTGGGCCTGCTGGGAGGACGGCTCGGCGTTGACCAGACCTGGCGCCACCTGGGTATAGCCGCCGGACCGGCTGACAAGGTAGCCCTCGGCAACCAACTGCTGGTACGCCTCCACCACCACGCCACGGGACAGGCCGAGGTCGGTCGCGAGAGCGCGGGTGGCGGGCAACACCGTGTCCGACCGCAGCAGGCCCTGCCTGATCCGGTCCCGGATCACGCTCTCCAGTTGCTGGTGCAGCGGCACGGACGCGTTGCGTCGGAGCTCAACGAGCAGCTCGCCGGCACCCAAACTGGTCCTGGATCGGCTCATGAAACTGGACCTTATCTGTGTACCGCTTCGCTGTCAGGGTGGTGGCATCGACCAATCGTGAGGAGCGCGACGATGACGACCACTCTGACCACTGACTTGTTGATGGACGGCGACCCTGGCTATGACGAGGCGCGTAGCGTCTGGAACGCGATGATCGACCGGCGCCCGGCCGCGGTCGCCCGCTGCCACAGCACTGCGGAAGTGGCTGCGGCTGTGCGGTTCGCCCGGGCCGATCACCTCGAGATCGGGGTCCGCTGCGGTGGCCACAACATCGCCGGACTGGCCGTCCCCGAAGGTGGACTGATGATCGACCTGACTCCGTTCAACGCCGCACGGGTCGATCCGGACAGCAAGCGGGCCTGGGTCCAGGGTGGCGCGTTGCTCGGCGAACTCGATCGGGCCGCGCAGCAGTACGGCCTCGCCACCACCGCCGGCAACGTGTCGCACACGGGTGTGGGTGGACTGACCCTCGGTGGCGGGATGGGCTGGCTGGCCCGGCAGTTCGGCCTGGCCTGCGACAACGTCACGGCGTACGAGCTGGTGACGGCGAACGGCGAAGTGGTGCGGGCGAGCGCGACGGAGAACCCGGACCTGTTCTGGGGTCTGCGCGGCGGTGGCGGGAACTTCGGCATCGTGACCGAGTTCGAGTTCCGGCTGCACCAGGTCGGTACGCAGGCACTCGTTGCCGAATTCGCCTTCCCGCTCGAGCAGGGCTTCGAGGTCATGCACGGCTGGCGGGAGTTGAACGCGTCCGCGCCCCGGCAGGCCACGTTCACCGCGGGCATCAGCGCAGACGGACTCGTGGTCGGGTTCGTCTGGGTCGGAGATCCCGCTGCGGGCCGGCAGTTGGTACGCGCATTCCGCGCTCTCGGCAGACCCGTCGCCGAGGAGGTCGACGAGATGCCCTACCTGGCGCTGCAGAGCCGGGATGACAGCATCCAGGGCCACCGCTACCGCCGGTACTGGAAGGGCCACTATTTCAAGGTGCTCACGGACGACGCGATCCGCGTTCTACTGCAGCGGGGCTCCGGCGGGAGCTTCCCGTCGGGGAGTCTGCAGGCGTACGGCGGCGCAATCGCCGACGTACCGGATGACGACGCGGCTTTCAGTCAGCGCGACACGCTCTTCGAGTTCGTCACGTCAACCCGCTGGGAGGACCCGGCCGACGACGACGCCCGGATCACCGCCGTACGCCGGTACGCGGCGTCGCTCGACCAGTACGCCGAAGGCGCCTACGTGAACACCTTGAACGGCGAGAGCATCCGTCGCGCTTTTCCGCCGGCCAAGCTGGCCCGGCTAACCGCCCTGAAGGACACCTACGACCCGGCCAACATCTTCCACCTCAACCAGAACATCCAGCCTTCTCGCCATGGCAACTTC
>JAWWOY010000341.1:0-2527 GCA_033851195.1 Kribbellaceae bacterium
CTGCGACGCAGGCGGCTGAAAATCCGGTGCGGGTCCCGTGGCCGGGCTGGCAGGGTAGGGCTGGTGGACGTCGCCGGGGTGACGCAGTTCGACGAGTACCTGGACCTGGAGGAGTGGATCCGCCCAGCCGTCCAGGGCGGCTACTTCGCCTGGCGCTGCTCGACCGACGTCCGCACCGGCATCACCGACCCGGCCGAGAACCGCAAGGGCCTCGCCGACGCCCGCCGCGCCTTCGCCGCGGCAGATCACTGAGAGGCCGGAAATGGACGAACAGAACATCGCCTGGACAGGCCCGCACGGCACCTTCACCCTGCGGGGTGGGGCGATCGTCCGCGACGGCGACCGGATCCTGCTGTGCACCGTCGACGATCTGGACGGCTGGTACATGCCCGGTGGGAAGGTCGAGTTCGGCGAGACTGCGGAGGCCGCCGTCGTCCGTGAACTCCGCGAGGAGATGCAGCTCGAGCTGACGGCCGGTGAGCTGCTGCTGGTCACCGAGGACATGCTGACCTTGGGCGGCACGCTGCACCAGGAGGTCTGCTTCTACTACGCGGTCGCTTGGCCGCACGGGCTCTCCCCCGAGTTGGTGCAGGAGAACGCGGCCCACCAGCACCATTTCCGCTGGGCTCGCCTCGCTGACCTGGCCGACGTGCACCTCCTGCCGCCGCAGCTCCGGGAGTACCTGATGGAGGACACAACCGAACTCCGCCACGCGGCCTTCGATCGCAGCGGTAGAAGCTCAGACGCCCTCTAGGTCCCACAGGATCGCAGCCTCGGTCGCCGGCCAGTTCTCGAACAGGTAGCGGTTGGCCACCAAGGGCTCGATCGGCCGCTCGCAGTTGGCCGCCGCGCTACTCGACCACCTCGCGGCCGGGCGGGCCGTCGTACGGTCGGCCGGTCCCAGCCGGCCGATCAGCTCAACACCGCGGTCGTCGAAGCGATGGCCGAGCTGGGACTGGACATCTCCAAAGAGTTCCCCAAGCCAACTCACCGACGACGCGGTCAAGGCCTCCGACGTCGTGATCACCATGGGCTGCGGCGACGAGTGCCCCTACTTTCCTGGCAAGACGTACCTCGACTGGGAACTCGACGAGCCGGCCGGACGCGGGATCGATGCCGTGCGCCCGATCCGCGACGAGATCGATGCCCGGGTCCAGGCGCTGCTCGCCGAGCTCGTCCCGGCCGCTGACGCTGCGAACTGATCGCAACTCTGCCGGAGTAGCGCCAAACCCGTGCCTAGGGCAACATCTGGCCAGATGGGCAGGCTGGCGCCTGATCTGATCGGGCCCGTTGGGGGCTGGAGCTCGCCCGGGCGGTCGAACAACTGCCCGCGCAGCACGGCATGCTCGGCGGGGGCGAGGTATGAGTTGAAGTGGGACGGGTTCCTTCACTGAACCTGTCAACCTGGATTGATCGGTGCTGAGGTTTGAGCTCGGTCTCGCCGATGCCGAATGCGCCGAGCGGCAATGCACTGGTCGGGGACCATCGGCTCGCCCGGGCACTGTCGTGGGCGGATTCGGAGGCATACCTGCGGGCAGGATGGTCACTGGACCTGAGGGCGTGGTGCTGGTCGGTGTCCAGACCGCGGTGCTGGAGCTGATCACCAACGCGGTCGAGCACGCCGCGAGGACCTCGCTCACTTCCGGACGACGCTTTGCGATCGACACAACCAGGCGACCAGTGCCCTCAACTCGCGGACCGAGATGATGGAGCTCATCGACGGGCACTACCCCAGCTGGTCGCGGCGGCGTGTCAGGTAGGCGGTCTCGGCGGTGTTGCCCGCCAGCTCGATGGCTTTGTCGTACGCCGCGCGTGACTTCTGACTGCAGCCCAGCCGGCGCAGCAGGTCGGCGCGGGTCGCATGGTAGGCGTGATAGCCGGCCAACTTGTCCTCAAGACGGTCGACAGCCGCCAATGCCACCTCCGGGCCGTCAAGCTCGGCGACCGCGATGGCTCGGTTGAGGGTGATGATCGGCGAGGGGTCGAGGTGGACAAGTTGGTCGTAGAGGGCGACGACCTGCGACCAGTCGGTGTCGCGTATGTCGCGGGCGGAGGTGTGTACGGCGTTGATCGCTGCGAGGATCTGGTAGCGACCCGGAGCCACCCTGGCGGCCAGGCGCTCGCGCACCAGCCGATGTCCCTCGGCGACCATCGCCGCGTCCCAGGCGCCACGGTCCTGCTGGTCGAGGGGGACCAGTTCGCCGCTCGCGGACACCCGGGCGGTGCGGCGGGCCTCGGTGAGGAGCATCAGCGCCAGCAGCCCGGCCACCTCACCGTCCTCCGGCATGAGGGCACGGATCAGGCGAGTGAGCCGGATCGCCTCGGCAGTCAGGTCGTGACGTACGGGATCGGTGTCGGGGCCGGTCGCCAGGTAGCCCTCGTTGAAGACGAGGAAGAGGACGGCGAGTACGCCGGAGACGCGGGCGGGGAGATCGTCCGCGGACGGCACCCGATAGGGGATGCGAGCCGCCTTGATCTTGGCCTTCGCGCGGGTGATCCGCTGGCCCATGGCGGTCTCCTGCACCAG
>JAWWOY010000343.1:0-7912 GCA_033851195.1 Kribbellaceae bacterium
GGGTCGACGACGGCGTCATGCGGTTCGAGCAGCCGTCACGGCGGCCAGCCGCCAGCGGCCCCCATTAGTGTCCCGTGACACTAGAGCTTCAGCACCGGGCGGACCTCGATCTTCGCGCCCGGACAGATCCGGGCCAGCTCCAGGGCCTGGTCGAGGTCCTTGCACTCGACCACGTAGAAACCGCCGAGCGCCTCTTTAATTTCGATGAAAGGCCCATCGGTGATCAGCGGCTCCCCTTCGCCAGACTTGTCGACGGTGGTCGCCGTCGCGGCCCGCTCCAGCCCTTCACCGCTCAGCACCTGGGCGCCGGCCGCCTCGACCGCGACGGAGAAATCCCGGTGCAGCTGTAGCATCCGGTGCCAGTCCTCCTCGACGGCCGTGTCCATCCAGTCCTCGGACTCGAACAGCAGGAACATGTACCGCGCCATCGCCGGCTCCCTTCGTCGCGCTGTGCTGACATCTTCCTGACGAACGGGCCGGTACGGAATCGACAACGCTCAGGCAACACTAAGGTACGGACCGGCTTCGTCCGGCCCTCACGCAGGGACGTCGGAAGAGCTCAGGAGAGGTGACGGGCTCAGGTCGGAGATGGCTCAGGCGGGAACTGGTTCGGGCGGGGGCGGACCGACGTAGCGGGCGGCTGGGCGGATGATCTTGGCGTCGGCGGCTTGTTCGAGGATGTTCGCCGACCAGCCGACGACCCGGCTGACGGTGAAGGTGGGGGTGAACATCGCCCGCGGCAGGCCGCACAGCTCCATCACGACACCCGCGTAGAACTCCACATTGGCGTAGAGGTTGCGGCCTGGCTTGAGTTCCGCGAGCACTTCGACGATCCGCTGCTCGACCGTGGTGGCGAAGTCGACCAGGTCGCCGCCCAGTCCGCGGGCGATGTCGCGCAGCATCAACGAGCGCGGGTCCTCGGTGCTGTACACGGCGTGGCCGAAGCCCATGATCCGATCGCCCGCAGACACCTTGGCGCGCACCCAGTCGTCGATGCGGTCCGGCGTACCGATCTCGTCAAGGCTGGCCAGGGCCCGGTCGGGAGCGCCGCCGTGCAGCGGGCCGGAGAAAGCGCCGATCGCGGCGGCGATCGCCGAGACCACATCCGCGCCGGTGGAGGCGACCACGCGCGCGGTGAAGGTGGAGGCATTGAAGCCGTGGTCGAGGGTGGAGATCAGATAGTGCTCGATCGCGCTCGTCTTGACGGCATCAGGCTGCTGGCCGGTCACCAGGTAGAGCCAGTTGGCGGCGGCAGTCAGATCGGCCCTGGGCTCAAGCGGCTCTTGGCCCTGACGCAACCGGTAGAGCGCGGCGAGGATCGTCGGAGTAACGGCGCAAACCAGCATCGCGTCTGCCTTACGGCGAGCCGGGTCTGCGTCCCACAGCGGCGGCAGATTGCGCGCCGCGCCGAGGAGCGACAGCGCTGTCCGAAGACCGGCCAAGGGGTTGAACACTTCGCCGGCCAGGGCGATGGCCGGCAGCACCGCCTTCACCTCGGCCGGCAGCACCCGCAGCGGAGCGATCTCGGCGACGAAACGCGCGCGCTCGGCCTTGCTGGGAAGGCGTCCCTCCAGGACGAGGAACCAGACGTCTTCCATCGTCTTCGACCTGGCCAGGTCGATCGCCGAGTACTGCCGGTAGTGGTAGAAGCCCTCTTGGCCGCGGACGTCGCCGAGCTCGGTCGTGGTCACCACCACGTTGCGCAGCCCCGGCGGAACTTCAATCGGTCCTTCCACAGTGATTGACATAGGTTTAGCGTTGATTCGTGATCAAGTATTGTCAATGTTGATCCAATCAACATGACCGAACGGGGAGCGGTACATGGCGAGATCGAGTGACGAGAATTACCTGACTACGGCCGAGGTCGCCGAGCGGCTGGGCGTCAAGGCGGAGACGATCTACGCCTATGTCAGCCGCGGTCTGCTGACGAGCGTGCGTGCTCGCGGCAGCCGGGGCAGCCTCTTCCAAGCCGGTCAGGTCGAGCGGCTCGCCGAACGCAGCGTCGAGCACGCCGGTGTGGTCGAACGGATCCAGACCCAGCTGAGCCTGCTGACGGACGACGAGCTGTACTACCGCGGCAAGCTGGTCCGCGAACTCGCAGCCACCCGGACGGTCGAGTCGGTTGCTCAGTTCTTGTGGACCGGCGAGTTGAGCGACCAGCCACCGTTCCCGGCTCCTGCCGACCTGGTGGAGTTGGCAAGATCGGCCATCGCGATCGCGCCTGCTTCGGCCCGGCTGACCGATCACCTCCGCATTGCCGTGGCCGTGCTCGGTGCAGCCGATCCGCTGCGTTTCGACCTGGCGCCGGAGTCGGTCGTCCGGGCTGCCGGCCAGCTGATCGGCGTGCTCGTCGACGCCCTACCCAACGCCGACGGCTCGACCGTTTCTGGCAACACGGCCGGCTCCGCGAAGGGAACGCTCGGGGCGCGAATCTGGCCGAAGGTGTCCCAGCGGCCGCCGCAGCCCGAACTACTGGAGGCGACGCTCATCCTGCTGGCCGACCATGGGCTCGCCGTTTCCACCGTGGCCGCCCGGGTCGCCGCGAGCGCCCGCGCGAATCTCTACGCGGTGGTCTCGGCAGGCCTCGGTGCACTCGACGGCCACTATCACGGCGCGGCCAGCACCCTTGCCTACCGGTTCGTCGCCGAAGCGCTCGAGGATCCGGTCGGCGCACTCTCCGACCGGCTACGCGCCGGCGACAGGATTCCCGGCTTCGGCCACCGGGTCTACCAGGGGCGGGATCCCCGCGCTGAAACGCTGTTCGACCTGCTCCGGGACGAGCCGGTGATGCAGGTCGTCGATGCGATCACCGCCGAGCTCGCAGGACGGCAGTTCCCGAACCTCGACCTCGCGGTGGCAGCGCTGATGCATGCCCATGACCTGCGTCCGGATGCGGGCGAGGCCTTGTTCGCGCTCGCCCGCACCATCGGCTGGACCGCCCACGCGCTGGAGGAGTACGCCGAACCTGGCCTGAGGTTCCGCGCGCTCGGCGTCTACACCGGCGAATCCCCCGGCCCACTCGTCGTGTAGTGGTGTGTGATGTCTCGGGACATCGGTGACGTTTTCGCTTCGGGACATCGGTGACGGTTGGGGTTCAGGACACCGGTGACGGTCAGAGGGTCTTGCGGCTTCGACCGGGGGTTTGCCGCTTGCCCCCCAGCCCGACGTGCGGGAGAAGATCCGCGACGGTAAGGCGCCGAGCGACAGCACGGTCATCGGCGCGGTGACAAAGGGTCGTGCCGACGCGGAGCGCGGGAGCTCGTGCTGGAGCGCGCGCAGGCTCAAGTCGAGCCTGGCGGCGTCCGGGCCGCGCCCGCGCTAGTCGGCGAGGAGCCGCTCAAGCATCCCGCCGAGCACGGCGCGCTCGTCGGCGTCGAGCGGAGCGAACGACTCACGCACGACCCGCTCCGTCACCTCGCGTCCCTCGGCAAACACGCGCTCGCCCTCGGGGGTCAGCTCGGGACGGATCGCACGTCCTACGCCGTTCACGCGCCGGATGAGCCCGCGTGCCTCGAGCCGCGCGGCGAGGGTGCCGAACGCCTGGTCGGTCTGAAAGGTCAGCACGGCGAGGTCGTGCAGAGACGCGCCGGGATGGGCATGCAGGTGGCGGAGAGCGTCCCACTGCACGAGGGTCACGTCGAGCGGCCGCAGCGCGTCAGTGGCTGCGCGGTGGTGCTTGTTCTGGAGGCGTTTCACCGCATGACCCAGCTCCAAGATCGACATCGCCATACCCCGATCCTAGCCGAATGAGACAACTTGTTTATATAACTATGTTGATATACCGTAAATGCATGAGCACTCCAACCTCCCTCACCGTCTCCACCTCATTCGGCGACGTGCCGGTCAGCGCGGACGAGCGCGGCAGCGGCCGCGCGATCGTCATCCTGCACGGCGGGGCCGGACCGGTATCCGTTACCGGCTTTGCCGACCTTCTCGCCGACGCGACCGGCACCCGCGTGATCGTGCCGACCCACCCGGGCTTCGGCGGAACCCCGCGCCCCGAGGCGCTCACAACGATCGACGGCCTCGCGGAGGTCTACGCCGGTCTGCTCGATGCGCTCGCGCTGGAGGACGCCACCGTGATCGGCAACTCGATAGGCGGATGGATCGCGTCGGAGCTGGCGTTGCGGCACCCGTCGCGCCTGGGGCGCTTCGCGCTCGTGGATGCGGTCGGCATCGAGGTGGAGGGGCACCCCGTCGCCGACGCGCTCCCGCCCGCCCAGCTCGCCGAGTACAGCTGGTACGACCCGTCCAAGGCCCCGAGCCTCGACCCCGCGACGCTGCCGCCCGCCGTCCGAGAGATCTTCGCCGGCAACCGCGCGGCGCTCGCCCTGTACGGCAGATCGATGACCGACCCGACCCTGCTCGGGCGGCTTGCCGGTATCGATGTGCCCGCTCTCGTCCTGTGGGGCGAGGCGGACCGGATCGTCGATGCCGACTACGGTCGGGCCTTCGCGGCAGCGATCCCGGGGGCGCGCTTCGAGCTGCTGCCGCGGACCGGCCATGTGCCGCAGATGGAGACGCCGGAGGTGCTGCTGAAGGCACTTACAGCGTTCGTCGGCGACTAGCCCTGCGCGATCCTGGGGGCGTCGCCCGCCGATCGTGATCGTCCAGGTGACGGGGTTGGTGGTTGTCCACGGCAACGTCGGTGATCGTCTCCGGTGACGGCGCAGGGCGGGGTTCGAGCGCCGCGGCCGGGCCGTCTTCGCGGGCGCGTTGCCGGATCGCGTAGAACATCTTCCGGAAGATCGAATGCTCGGCGCAGAAGGTCGTCACCGAACCTCAGGGTGCGTCATCGGGCTACTGCACGATTGCGAGACGGACACGGGGATCAACAGGCTCAACACGGCTCATCCCTCAACCATCGAGGGGAAGTGTCACCACCAAAGTGAGGTGAAGTGTCACCGATGTGCTGAGGCAGAAACGTCACCGATGTCCTGAGACATAACAGTCGTGTAGTGGTGTCCTGAGTCGGAGGACACTGGCGAATCTTCAGCCTGAGCAAGGTGGCCGCGCCTGGTGCAAGATTCACCGGTACGCCGTTGGCCCGCTGAGCGAGCGGTTCACCACCAGCAGCTTGGTTCGCGCCCGACCTGGTTCAGAGCGCGATGCCGACGTGGTCGGCCAGCACGCCGACCTCCTCAACGAAGGCACGCCGGCGGCCTTCGATCAACTGGCGGATCAGGTCGCGGGCGTAGCCCTGTCGTCGCAGCCACTCCGGGGACGTACTCCGGACGGCTAACAGTGTTTCGACTGCATCGCCGGGTCTCCGGATCGCGAGCTGCGCCGAGGCGACGTCGAGCCGGTGACGGTCGAGATTGTTGGTGGTCGAGATCTCGGACGGCGGGACGCGGCTAGCCAGTTCCAGAGCGCGCTCGGGTTCGCTGATGAGCACGGCGTTCTCAACGTCCTTGTAGGCGACCGTTGCGGCGCTGAAGCCCCGGACGCCGAGCGGTAGCTGTTGCTGGATGCGGGCGACCCGGCCAGGCACGTTACCGAGCCTGGACGCAGCGGCGCGGGCCTGCGACATGTAATGCTCGGCGTCGTCGGTGCGGGCGTCCCGAATCGCGGCGGCGGAGGCGCGCATCATCAGCCATCCCACGTCGCCAGCCTCGGCGAGGCCGGATCGGACATCCGCGGCTCGACCAACTCGGCAGTGGACAATGCGACCTTCTCGACCTCGGGGAGCCGACGTTGCAGCAGCAGTGTCCAGCATTGGATCATCACGGTGCCGGCGGCAAGCACTTCGTCGGATAGCCCGCGGGCTAGCTCCATGGCTTTGTACAGAGCGTGGTTCGCGAGGTCGAGACGCCGGATCTGGGTGAGGATCTGCGCGGCGTACAGGTAGGCGTGCGCGAGAGCATCGGTTCGGTTCGGGTCGGCGGCGTGCAGCGCCATGGCCTCGTTGAGGAGGACGGGTACAGCCGCCAACGCGGCGTCGTATTCTCCGCGGTCGTAGAGGCGTTCGGCGTAGCCCAGGGTGTCCCGCCAGACCTCCGGGGTAGGCGGCCGTCCGGGGTCGGGCGGCTGGCCGAGCGGTGGCGTGAGGACCTGCCGGATTGCCAGCAGAGCATCCGGCTCGGGCTCGGCGACCACCGGTGCACCGGTCGCAGGGACGAGCAGGTCGGAGGTTCGGACGCCGAGAGCGTTGGCCAGGCGGTGGAGCGTCGCCATCCGACCGACGCGGGAGCCCCGCTCGATCGCCTTGACGGCCGACACCGATAATCCAGAGGCCTCAGCCAGTTGCTCTTGGGTCATGCGGCGCCGATACCGATAGCGAGCGACGGCCTCACCGGTCGCCCGGTACCTCACCGGGCGGGGGCTTTCTCCGTGTAAACGCAGTTCCTCGGAAGGTAACGGCGTTGGTTGCCTCGGGCATCGGTCAGCCTCGGCAACGCGGAGAGCAGTCCGAGAATGCGCGCCTCCAGGCTGGGCAGCGGCGACTCGGCAACACTCACGTGAATGAGTCTCAAGATCATCCGACTGCGCTCTCAATACTTCGCAGGGACAACTCTTCATCCGGACGAATCGCGAGGCGACGGTTCGCCAGAACAAGCAGCTCTGGCGAACCGTCGCGGGTCAGATCCGGCGGAGGTCGAACTCGTCGGAGGTACCGCCGGCCAGTTCGACGTCGATCCGCCCGCTCAGGACATAGCCGCCGTACGGCGTGAGTGCAACGGTGGTCGGGCCTGCGATCGGCCAGGCCTGGCTGCTGACCACACCGGCCGAGCGGTAGCCGTCGGAACTGCGCAGTACGGTGACCTCTTCAACCCCGTTCGCGCCCAACTTGTTGGTGACGGCAACCAGCTTGCCGTCCCGCGTCAAGGCCAGGCCGTCGCCGCCCACTAGCAGCTTGGCCTTCACCTCATCGATGCGAGGTGTGCCTTGCAGTGAGATCCGCAGCAGCTTGCCGGTGTCGTACCGGACCGCCAGCAGGTAGCCGGCCGGATCCCAGACGATGCCGTTCATGCCGATGGAGTCGCTCTGGAGCCGGGCGTCCCGGACCAGCACCGACGCCTTACCGCTCGGCGTAATCCGGTAGATCGCATCCGAGGCCGGATCAGTCACGTACGCATTGCCCTGCCGGTCGATGGCCAGGTCGTTCGCGCCGTGCTTGCCGCCCTGCGGGTTGAGCGCCGTGGTGTTGAGGTCTACCCGGTGCAGCAGCCGACCTGTGCTCAGCTCGTAGATGCCGACTCCGGACTGCACGTACGACGTCGCCGGTGACGAGCGCTCGCCGGCGCCGATGTCGGCGTACGTGACGAGGAAACGTCCCCGCGCGGCATCGACGTGCAGGCCGAAGGTAGAGACCATCTGCGGGTCGGAGACCAGCCGGCGTACCGCGCCGGTGCGGTCCACGACCGAGACGGTTCCTTGCCCCATAGAGCCGACCAGGAACGCCTGACGCGTCGGATCCCAGGCGACACCCTCCGGGTAGCGGTCAGGGGTGTGACCGCTGATGGTCCGCGGCCAGTCGCTCTTCAACTGCTTGTACTTCGCCGGTTGCGACGCGTGTGGCGGTGATGACGGGACCAGCGTGGCGGCCTGAGCCGGAACCGCCATACCTACTGCCAGATCTACTGCCAGACCTACTGCCAGCAGAGCGACTGCTGTCGCTGTGCGTCGGAACATGGTGCCCTCCCAAAATAGATTCGAGCACAGATGCTAATCAGAGCTCTGATGCTTGTCAATGCACATATAAGAGACGGGGTTCGTATCATCGAAGGCATGCGGATGTCATTCGAGGAGCGGCTGGGCAGCCATCTCAAGCGGGTCGAGCAGGAACTCGGCGTCGCCAAGCTGGCCGCGGTGAAACCCGCCGGCCTGACCGTTCCGCAGTACGCGGCGCTGTTCGTGCTGGACGAGCAGCCGGGGATCTCCGCCGCGGAGTTGGCCCGCCGTTGCCTGGTCA
>JAWWOY010000361.1:0-6753 GCA_033851195.1 Kribbellaceae bacterium
CTCCGCCGTCTGAGCAAGGAACTCGCTGCCACCAAACTGGAACTGACGGAGACGCTGCAGCACTTGGCAGTCGTCCGGTACGACGCGTACGGCGAAATGAGCGGCATGCTGTCCTGGTCGATGGCGCTGGTGGACGGCAACGGCGACGGCGTTGTGCTGACCTCGATCAACAGCCGCAACGACGCCCGCTCCTACGCCAAGGAGGTCAAGGGGTTCGCCAGCGAGTCCAAACTGTCCCCGGAGGAGGCGGAGGTGATCGAGACGCTCCGGGTCAAGGCGTTACCGGCGGTTGGGGACCCGCACCACAAGTGACCCTGGCTCGACCTCGGCCGTGAGGCTGCGGCCGGGCCCGATCCCGTCGCCGTCCAACTGTCGCTGCACATCGACGGTTGCGAGGATCTCCACCTTCTGACCGGTGAAGCGCTCCAGGTAGAGGTCGGTCCGCCTCGTCCGGGTCATCACCCGGAGCATCAGCAGCGGCCATTGCGTCACCCGGCGGGGCGCGATCACCACCACGTCGATCAGGCCGTCGTCCGGCCGAGCGTCGGGCAGCAGCGGGATGTTGGCCTGCAGCATGCCGACGTTGCCGATCACCACGGTCCGCGCCCGGCGCTCCAGCGGCGGCTGGTCGTCCAGCGTGATCCGGACGCGCACCGACGGATGGTTGATGTTCTTGGCCGCCGACACCAGGTACGCCGTCCAGCCGATCTGCGCCTTCAGGTGGGGCGGTGCGTCGGAGATGATCGCGGCGTCCAGACCGAGCCCGGCCATCACTGCGAACCGGTCGGTGTCGAGGCCGTCGCCATACACCTTGACCAGGTCGATCCGCCGGTCCCGGCCGTCCAGAATCCGCTCCAGCGCATCCTCGAGGTCGAGCGGGATGTGCAGGTTGCGGGCCAGCAGGTTGCCGGTGCCGGCCGGAATCACCCCGACCGGGATGCCGGTGCCGGCCAGCGTGGCACAGACCATCCGGACGGTGCCGTCGCCGCCGGCCACCAGGACCAGGTCGGGCTCGTACTCGATCGCGCGCTTGGCCATCTCACTGCCCGCGTCATCCTGCCGGGTTTCCAGCCAGAGCGGGTCGTCGTACCCGCGGACGGCCAGGGCCCGGGTCACCTTGCGCCGGAAGGCGACGCCGTCCCCGACCTTGATCGGGTTGACAATCACCGCGGCCCGCGGCGAGGTCGTCGTACCGTCGTCGCCCGACCTGGTACGTCGACGCCTCCGGCGCGGCCGCGGGCGGAGGCCGAAACAGACCGAAGTGGTGGTCAGGATGGCGAGCCCGAGAGCCCAGCCCCCGACTACGTCGGACACATAGTGGACGTCCAGTACGACCCGGTCCACCGAGGCAAGCAGCACCACCGCGATCGCCGGCACTGTCACCAGCAACCGGAACCGGCGACGCCAGCCCCGGACGGACGGCAGCACCACGCCGAGCGCGCCCGCCATCACGAAGGCGGCGGTCGCGTGCCCGGAGACGTAGGACCAGCCGTCGGTCTGGACCAGCATCTGGGCCGGCCGGGGCCGCTCGAAGATCTGCTTCGCCAACTGGACCAGGCCGAGCTCGGCCCCGGCCGTCACCAGCAGCCAGAACGTCAGCAGCCGGGCCCGGCGTCGCCACAGGTAGGCGGCCACGATCAGGATCACGATTCGACAGGCCCACGGGACCATGACGGCGCCGATCACCCGCCAGAAGTCCACCCAGCCGTCATGCGCGGCGCCGTACCCGGCGGCGTCCGCAGCGACGGAGAGGTCCCACCGCCGCAGCGGTGGCCAGTCCTTGAAAACCAGGATGGTGATCACCGTGAAGGGCAGCGCACCCAGCACGACCGTGAGCGCACGGCCGAGTTGACTGGGTGGATGGTGGTTCATGATCCCCTCGCTGCTGGGCTGGTGCCAGCCCATCATCCACGAATCGAGTTCGCCGTCCAGGGATGCCCCGTCAGTGCATCGATCCCCTCCGCCGCCTCGCGATGTAGTCACCTGGACACCCGAGCTACGCACCCGGCTCACGAGGAGGGCATTAGGCTCTGGATGTGATCGATGCCAAATTGCTCCGCGAGAACCCCGATGTCGTCCGTGCTTCCCTGGCGAAGCGCGGCGAGAGTACCGATCCGGTCGACCAGGTGCTGGCGGCCGACGGTGATCGTCGATCGTCCATCGCGGCGTTCGAGTCGGTGCGGGCGGATCAGAAGAGCCTCGGCAAGCAGGTCGCGCAGGCCAAGGGCGACGAGCGGACCGCGCTGCTGGAGCGTACCAAGGTGCTGGCGGCCGAGGTGAAGGCGCTCGAGGCCGCGGCGAACGAGGCCGAGGCGCGCTTCGAGGAGCTGTCCCGGGCCCTGCCCAACCTGGTGTCCGATGAGGCCCCCGCAGGCGGTGAGAACGATTACGTCGTGCTCGAGGAGATCGGCAAGCCCCGTGACTTCGCAGCGGAGGGCTTCGAGCCGCGCGACCACCTGGAGCTCGGCGAACTGCTTGGCGCGATCGACATGGAGCGCGGTGCGAAGGTCTCCGGCGCCCGGTTCTACTTCCTCAAGGGCGTCGGCGCGCTGCTCCAGCTGGGCCTGCTCCAGTTGGCCATCGCCCAGGCGGTGGAGAACGGCTTCACCCCGATGATCACCCCCAGCCTGGTCAAGCCTGAGGTGATGGCTGGCACCGGCTTCCTGGGTGCGCATGCCGACGAGGTCTACCGGCTAGCCGAGGAGGACCTCTACCTCGTCGGTACGTCGGAGGTGCCGCTGGCGGGCTTCCACATGGACGAGATCCTCGACCTGTCCGACGGCCCGAAGCGCTATGCCGGCTGGTCCTCCTGCTACCGGCGCGAGGCCGGTTCTTACGGGAAGGACACCCGCGGGATCATCCGCGTCCACCAGTTCGACAAGGTCGAGATGTTCTCCTACTGCAACCTGGAGGACGCCGCCGTGGAGCACCAGCGGCTGCTCGGCTGGGAGAAGGAGTTGCTGGACAAGATGGAACTGGCCTATCGGGTGATCGACACCGCGGCGGGTGACCTGGGCTCATCGGCGTACCGGAAGTTCGACTGCGAGGCGTGGGTCCCGACCCAGGGCCGGTACCGCGAGCTGACCTCGACCTCGAACTGCACCGACTTCCAGGCCCGTCGGCTGAACATCCGGCACCGGGACAAGGACGGCAAGCCACGCCCGGTGGCGACCTTGAACGGCACCTTGGCCACCACCCGCTGGATCGTCGCCCTCCTCGAGACGCACCAGTTGGCGGACGGCTCGGTCCGTGTCCCGACGGCGTTGCAGCCGTACGTCGGCGGCCGTGAGGTTCTCGAGCCGGTCAGCCGATGACGAGTGGCTGGCGGCCGAAAGCCGTAGCCCTGGACATTGACGGCACCCTGCTCGACCGGGACGAGAACATCTCGTCCGCCGTCGTCGATGCCGTCCGGCGGGCCGCCGCGGAGATCCCGGTCATCCTGGCTACCGGCCGGTCCTGGCAGTCCACCCGGACGGTGGCCGAGACGCTGGGCCTGCCGGCCGGATTCGTTGTCTGCAGCAACGGTGCGCGCACGATCGGCTATCCCGACGGCGAGGTGCGGGACGAGCGGACCTTCGACCCGTCGACGGTGATCGCATCGGTGCGAAAGCACGCGCCGAACGCTCGGATGGCAGTGGAGGAACATCACTCCGGCTATCGGGTGACGGCGCCCTTCCCCGATGGCGATCTCGGCGACGGGGTCGAGATGCGGGTGGTCTCGGACGCGGAACTCGCGCCGGATCCCGTCACCCGGCTGATCATCCGAGACCCGGACCAGTCCGAGGCCGACTACGTCGTACTGGCCGAACGCCTCGGCCTGCACGGGGTGAGCTACTTCGTCGGTTGGACCGCGTGGCTCGACATCGCGCCCGAAGGCGTCGACAAGAGCACCGGCCTGAAGGTGGCGCTGGCCCAGTACGAGCTGCAGCCGCAGGACCTGCTGGCGCTGGGGGACGGACGCAATGACATCGAGATGCTGAGGTATGCCGGTCTCGGTATCGCGATGGGAGCCGCGCCGGACGAGGTCAAGGAGGCGGCCGACGAGGTCACCAAGTCGGTCCAGGACGACGGCGTCGCGGCCGTGCTGGCCCGCTGGTTCTGAGTCGAAGGGCCCGGGAGACCCCTTTGAGCGCAGGGGGCTCCCGGGCCCTTCGCGCGCACGAGTCGCTGAAAGTCCGCTGGCGGGGCGGGCTTTCAGCTCAGGCGACGCGGGTACTGCCGGGTTGTGGTGACTGGCGCGGCTGGTCCACCACGGTGTCGAACGCG
The DNA here is from genome assembly GCA_033851195.1 of Kribbellaceae bacterium. Classification (GTDB taxonomy): domain Bacteria; phylum Actinomycetota; class Actinomycetes; order Propionibacteriales; family Kribbellaceae; genus Kribbella. The sequence goes on from JAWWOY010000361.1 coordinate 4,267, forward strand.
TCCAGGACGGCGCTGACCTCCGGGCGGGGGCGTGGCGCCTTGGACGCCGGGCTCTGACCCCGGCGGGCCCTGCGAAGGTGGCGTTTCACCGTCGACAGCGAGCAGCCCAGTCGCATCGCGAGCGACTCGAGGCTGTCGTTCGGGTGCTGCGTGCGCAGCCGCAGCACCTCCTCGTGGCTGACTGGCCGGCGGGTGCCGCGCGCCCCGGCCAGTTGGTCGAAGTCGTCCGCCTGCACCTCGACGTCCAGCAGGTTGCGCATCGAGCGCCGCTGGGCGGCCGTCGTCCCGGCGACGAAGCCGCTGACGTCGTGCTGGGCGACCGCGTTGAAGAGGCACTCGGTGAACATCGGGCAGGACGCACACAACGACTTGGCCTCACGGACCAGTTGGTCATAGCGCTCCCGGGTTCGCCTGGTCGCCGATGTGGGCGGCGGATCCTCCATCAGGCGGTGCTGGAAAATGTCCGAACGTGCAGTACAGCCGATCATGGCCCCTTCCATGATGGAAGATGTGTCCACAGCCGCACGGGAGCCCTTGCTCCCTTGCCCCGCTATCTTGCTGTTGACAGTCATCGGTGGCTCCCCAAGTTCCTGGACCCGTGTGAACGAACGATGAATGCCGTTCGAACACCCGAGCCCACTGGCTGATGGACCGACGATCTGTTGCCGACCCACCCTGTCTTTTCGGCGAGGGACGCACCGATCCATAACCAGTGGACGTCACCTGATTGGATTTGGTTGCGCCAGATCCGTATCAGTTCCTCGGCGGTGTCTCTCGATGGTGGGGCTGCACCAGATCTTGCGATCCGGAACAGGCGTACGACGCGGATGTGTCGCCCCTGGTTCCCCGCTAGCCACCGAATGAAATCATGCAGAATCCCTGCTGCGCATGGGAACTTGCTGCCGTTGCAGCATCCTGCCGTAACGGTCTGGTGACGTTGTTCAGTGGTCAACCAGATTGGTTTGGAAACCGATCTCCGGGTGGTTGCGCGATGAGACTCCCAGAGGGTAAAAGGCCTGTCGGCCACGCCCGATACGGTGTGCTGGTGTCAGACCGTGCAGCGATCCGCCCACCCCGACTGGTGGCCACCGATCTCGACGGCACCCTGGTCCGCAGCGACCGGTCGGTCTCGTCCCGGACCAAGGCCGCGGTGCTGGCCGTCCAGGACGCCGGCAGCGTCTTCGTGATGGTTACCGCGCGCCCGCCGCGCTGGCTGCACGACCTGACCGACCTGGTCGGTGCGCACGGCGTCGCGATCGTTGCCAACGGCGCCATTCTGTACGACGTCGTGCGGCGAAGGGCGATCCGCACCCGGATGATCGAGCCGACGGTGGCGTTGGAGGTGGCGCAGGCAATCCGGGCCGAGATCCCCGAGGTGGACTTCGCCATTGAGCGATCGGACCGTTACGGACATGAGCCGAACTACGTGAACCGGTGGCCGGTGCCCGAGGATTCTTTGGTCGCGGAGGTCGCGGAGCTGCTGTCGGAACCAGCCGCCAAGCTGCTCGTCAAGCATCCGAGCTGTTCGGCCGACGAGCTGCTCGGCCGGGTCCGGGCGCTGGTCGGCGAGCGGGTGGCGGCGAGCCACTCCGGCGGGGAGCGGTTGGTGGAGATCTCCGCTACCGGGGTCTCCAAGGCCGCCATGCTGGCCGATTTCGCAGCCGGCCAGCGGATCTCGGCTGCTGACACGATCGCGTTCGGCGACTCGTTGAACGATCTGCCGATGCTGGCCTGGGCCGGGACGTCGTACGGGGTGGCCAACGCGCATGACGAGGTGTTGGCGATGGTGGACGAGGTCTGCCCGTCCAACGATGAGGACGGTGTCGCCACCGTCCTGGAAAACCTCTTCAGAACCTAGAGATACATCCCGCTGTTGTCCGGCCCGCTCGGCTGGCCGGGCTGCGCGCCGGGGAAGACCGGGCTGTCATCCGGCGACAGGTGCTGGCCACCAGGCAGCGCGCGGCGCATCGACTCAAGCTGCTGCCGGGCCGCCATCTGCTGGGCGAACAGGGCCGTCTGGATGCCGTGGAACAGGCCCTCCAGCCAGCCGACCAGTTGGGCCTGCGCGATCCGCAGCTCGGCCTCGGTGGGGGTGCTCTCGTCGGTGAAGCCCAGGCTGAGCCGCTCCAGTTCATCCACCAGTTCCGGCGCCAGGCCGGTCTCCAGCTCCTTGATGGAGGCGGCGTGGATCGCCTTCAGGCGCTGGCGGGAGGCCTCATCCAGCGGTGCGGCCTTCACCTCTTCGAGCAACTGCCGGATCATGTTGCCGATCCGCATCACCTTCGCCGGTTGCTCCACCAGTTCGGTCACCGACCGCGGCTCATCCGACTGGTCGTCTTCGTCGGACCGCGGCGGGCCCTCGACGGCCATCCCGTCCGGACCGACGATCAGAACCTTGCCGTCCTCGGTCTTGGCGCCGGCCATAGGTCTTCCCTGGCCTTGGTTCTCGCTGCTCGACTCGGTCATGACCTCCATCCTAGGAGGCCG
>JAWWOY010000403.1:0-2549 GCA_033851195.1 Kribbellaceae bacterium
ACGGACGATCCAGCACTGTCGCAGCGACGACGACCCTCCCGTCGTTCCCCGAGGGCGAGCGGTCGACGACCGCTGTCGTTGATCTGATCACCGACCGGGTCGCGGCAACGGTCGCCACGCTGCGCGGTGTTCATGACGATGTCGATGCCGATGACCCGTCCTCTGCCGACCTATTGCACGTGATCATCGACGACCTGGAGAAGTTCGCCTGGATGGTCAGCATGGAGAACCACACCAAGTAGCCCGCGCCCCACGGAGTACATGAGTGACCGATAGCTCGGCAGGTCCCCGGCGACCTGGCCGGCTCGGCAGCGCGTGGGCGCGGCCGGTGCGGGGCGGATTGACAACGGCCGGTTCGAAGGGTTCGGAAGGGGCGTCCAGATGAAGATCGTTGTGGATCTCACGCGGTGCCAGGGATACGCACAGTGCGCCTTCGCCGCGCCGGAAGTGTTCGCCATGCGGGGCGACGAGGCGCTGCTGTACGACACCGATCCGGACGACGCTCAGCGGGAGAGGATCGTGCGGGCGGTGGCGGCCTGCCCGGTCCAGGCCATCGTTCTCGACCGGGAGGACGGCCGGCGTCAACAGCCCGGGACCCGGGCGCACGAGGCCACCTCAGGCCCTGAGGAGGAATTCAAGCGCACTGGACGTATCGTCATCGTCGGGGCTTCCCTGGCTGGGCTGCGGGCTGGTGCGATGCTGCGCAGGGAGGGCTTCACCGGCTCGCTGACCGTGATCGGGGACGAGCCTTACTCTCCGTATGACCGGCCGCCGCTGTCCAAGCAGGTCCTTCTGGGCCAGGTACCGGCGCGGCGAACCACCCTGCCCCACCGCGACGAGTTCGACATACGTTGGCGGCTCGGAGTCGCGGCCACGGGGCTTGACCTGAGTGGCAAGCAGGTGCACCTCGCCGACGGCGACAAGGTGGGATTCGACCGGTTGCTGATCGCCACCGGGGTACGGTCGCGGCCGTGGCCGAACGAGGCGGAGGCCGGGCTCGACGGAGTGTTCGCGCTGCGTACCCCGGACGAAGCGGAGGGTTTGCGGCAACGACTAGCAGCCGGACCAGGCCGAGTGCTGGTCATCGGAGCTGGGTTCACCGGCTCCGAGGTCGCCTCCGCCTGCCGTGAGCTGGACGTACCGGTGACGGTGGTCGAGCAGGGTCCGGCCCCGCTGGTGGGGGCGCTGGGTGCGGTGATCGGCGGTGTCGCGGCGCAGATGCAGCGCGACCACGGGGTCGACCTGCGGTGCGGCGTGCGAGTCGAGGCGCTGGAAGGTGATGGGAGCGGGCGGCTGCGGCGAGCCCGTCTGTCGGACGGCAGCACTCTGGACGTCGATGTGGCGGTGGCCGCGCTCGGCAGCATCCGCAACGTCGAATGGTTGGAAGGCTCCGGGCTGGCGGCAGGGGCCTGGGGGGTGGCGTGCGATGCGGGCTGCCGTGCTGTCGACGTCAACGGCGTCGTTACCGATGATGTGTTCGTGGCGGGCGACGTGGCCCGCTTCCCACACCCCGTCTACGACTACCAGTTTCTCGCCCTCGAGCACTGGGGCAACGCCGTCGACCAGGCGGGGATCGCCGCCCACAACATGGTCAGCAACCAGAGCGAGCGCCGGCCGCATCTGGCGCTACCGGAGTTCTGGTCTACCCAGTTCGGCACCGAGATCAAATCGGTCGGCGTCCCGACCTACGCCGACCAGGTTGTCATCGCTCAGGGATCGGTGCCCGAGCGCCGGTTCGTCGCCGCCTACGGGTACCGCGGACGCATCACCGCGGCGGTCGCCTTCAACCAGTCCAAGTGGCTGGAGTTCTACGAGGGATTGATCGACCGGGCGGCGCCGTTCCCGCCCACCTTCCGTACCTTCGACCAGTCCACCGACGGACGCCCGGTAGCGGCCGAGATCCCAGCACAGCCCACCCATCAGGCCACCGTCGTCGTGACCGGCCACGAGCCCAGCGAACGGCGGGTCACTCTGGTGCCCAAGACGTACCTGTGACCCCGCGCCGCTTGCCCAACCGGGCCGAGGGGCGGGAGCGACAACGTTTGTGAACCGGACGTACAGTTCAGGCGGAGCGCGAGGGGAGACGCGATGACCGCCAGCGGCACCGAGCAGGACCAGCGCCGTCCAGGCCGTCCTCGGAGTGAGCGATCTCGCACTGCCGTGTTGCGCGCGACTGCCGAGCTGATGCACGAGGTCGGCCTGCGCGCGATGACGACTGACGAGATCGCCGCCCGGAGCGGGACGAGCAAGGCGACCATCTACAAGTGGTGGCCGAACAAGTACGCGGTCGCTGTCGAGGCGTTCCTGTCCGAGATGCTCGCCGAGGCGGCCGATCCGGACACGGGCTCCGCACCTGAGGACTTCCGCATCGTCCTACGGGGCCTCGTCCGCTTCTATGCCGGCCCGAGCGGTGGGGTCTTCGCCCAGCTCGTCGCCGAAGCGCAGTACGACCCGGCTGTCGCCGTGGAGTACCGCGATCATCTGGTGGGCTCCCGGCGGCGGTTGGCCCGGGCGATCTGGGATCGCGGCGTCGCGCGCGGAGAGCTGCG
>JAWWOY010000423.1:0-25009 GCA_033851195.1 Kribbellaceae bacterium
ACGTCGGAAAGGAGTGACGGACCACGAAGACCCCGGTACCGGCGACCACGAGGAGCAGTGTGGTGAACGCGATACCGCTGATGACGATGACTCGAAACAGGCGGCGCACGGAGACAACCGTAGAGAACGCCGCCGCGCACGCCAAAGCCGGATCCGCTCTTTGCTCACATCCGAGGGTGCTGCGCCGTTGAACTGACATGACGCCCGACCTCGAGTTCGTTCCTGTCCAGCCGGCCGACCTGGCCCGGATCCGCTGCAACGGCATCGACGACTACGGCAACCCGTTCACGGTCCAGACGACCGATGCCGGGCTGCCGCTGCGCTGCTGCCTGACCTTGTCCACCGACGGCGCGCAGGTCGCGCTCATCGCTCACCGGCCGTCGCCACTCGGTGGCCCGTACGCCGAGGTGGGCCCGGTCTTCGTCCACGCCGAGGCTTGCCCGGGTTTTGCCGGCCACAGCTTCCCTGCGGACTTCCGCGAGCGCCGCGCAGTGCTGCGCCCGTACGACGCCGACGGGCTGATGCTGGACGGCGTCGTCGCCGAGCCGGGTACCAGCGAGGGCGAGCTGAAGCGGCTCTTCGACGACCCGGAGGTCGCGCTGGTGCACGTGCGCAACCTGATCGCCGGCTGCTGGAACTTCTCGGTACGCCGCAAGCTCTGACGTTCTCAGCCGATGGAGCTGGCGCCGTTCGGGAGCGGCGTCAGCTCGAACACTTCCACGGAGCCGGCGGCGTAGCGCGAGGGCAGCAGCCGCCGCAGCTCGGCCGAGGGTGGGACACGTTCGTGTCGAACACCAGCCAGCGGACGCCGAACTTGGTCCGGAAGTTCTAGAGTTGGAATACTTCGGTGCCGTGGCGCATTATTAGCAGTCGAGTAGTAAGAGTGCCAAGACCCGGCCGAAGGAGAATCACGTGCCGACGTATCAGTACCAGTGCACCGAGTGCGGTAACTCCCTCGAGGTCCGTCAGAGTTTCACCGACGACGCTCTCACGGTGTGCCCGTCCTGCGACGGCGCGCTGCGCAAGGTGTTCAACGCGGTGGGTGTGGTCTTCAAGGGGTCAGGGTTCTACCGGAATGACAGCCGCTCCTCCTCGACCAGCACGGTCCCGGCCAAGAGCGAGTCTGGTAGTTCCACCGAGTCGTCCGCGGGCAGTTCGTCCTCGTCCTCCGACTCTGGTTCTACGTCCTCCTCGTCGTCGGGCAATGGCTCCTCGGGTGGGTCTTCGTCGGGTGGGTCTTCGTCGGGTGGCTCCTCCTCGTCCGGATCGGGCAGCAGCAAGTCCAGCGCCGCCTGACGACCCTGTGGATAGCTGGGCGTTCCGGCTGGCGAGGCTCGTACTTTCTCTGGCATGAGTCGAACGAATTCCATCCTGCGCGATCTGATCAGGGCTGCTCGGTGGCACCGACGGCTGCTCGCCGGGGTGTCGGCCGCGGCTGCCGTGTATTTCGGTCTGGTCGCACTGACGCCTCCATCCGCTCCCACCGTGGCTGTGCTGGGCGCCGCCCGTGATCTGGCCGGCGGTGCCGTGCCATCCGCGGCCGACCTCCGTACGTTGCAGCTTCCCGCACAGGTGGTTCCGGCCGGTGCTCTGCGACCGGGCGCGGACCTGGCCAAGCGCGTGCTGGCCGCACCGGTCCGGTCCGGCGAACCGTTGACCGATGCCCGTTTCGTCACCCCCGGGCTTTCCGGCCGGCTGGGTACGGGTCTGGTCGCGTATCCCGTCCGCCTCGACGACGCCGACATCGTCGCCCTGCTCCGCGTCGGCGACCGAATAGACCTGTACGCCGCCACCAGCAGCGACTCCGCCAAAGCCGGGCAACTCGCGTCCGCGGTCCAGGTGATCGCTCTGCCCACCCGCGGACGCGAGAACAGCTCCGTCGGCTCGTCCGGCGCGCTCGTGGTACTCGCCGCGACGCCCGAGACAGCTGCCCGAATCGCTCAGTCAGCAGCGAACTCCCGCATCACCCTCGCCCTGAGTTCCGACACCGGCTAATCGATCTGGGCTGGGTCCGGCGCGGTCGCTCGCAACGCTGAGCTGATGGTCCTACCTTTTTGCGGGTGACGGGCCAGCCGGCCCCTGGACCGTGGAGGCAGTGAAGATGCTCAAGGGCTTCAAAGAGTTCATCATGCGTGGCAATGTGCTCGAACTCGCGATCGCAGTCGTGATCGGCACCGCATTCACCACCGTGGTCAAGACGTCGTCGACAACCTGGTCTCGCCGCTGATCGCCTCGATCGGCGGCGCCAATGTGAACGGCCTGGCCTTCCATGTCGTGAAGGGCAACGAGAAGTCCATCATCGACGTCGGGGCGATCATCAGTGCCGCCATCGTCTTCGTGCTGACCGCAGCAGTGGTGTACTTCGTGCTGGTCGTGCCGATGCAGAAGATCCAATTGCGTCGCGCCAAGGCCACGGACGCCGAGCCCGAGCCGGAGCCGCTCACCGCCGACCAAGAGTTGCTCGTCGAGATCCGCGACGCCCTGCGCGCCCGGCTCCGATGAACCGGTGGTCGGTCAGGATGATGTGGCGAAGGCCGCGATCGATCCGACCAGCTCCTCCAAGTGCAGGCGGAAGGCCGGACTCGGCGGCTCCGGAGACCCCGGCAACTCCCGACTGCCCGGCAGCAAGTTCAGCAATGCATCGACCGTGCATCGCTGGTGAACCGGGTTCTCCGGTACTGACGGCAGGACCGCCACCGGCATCCCGAGCGCAGCCAACTCCTCGTCGGTGAGGCCTCGCAAGGTCTCTCCAGTCAGGAGTTCCCGGATCACTGCATCGTCGGCGCCGCGCCCTCGCATCCCTTGCTCTGTTCGAAGATCGACCGCCGGGTCACCCGCTGTCGCCGGCCACGCAAGCAGCAGTCGATCGATCGACTGCGGGTACGCCAGGGCCAGCCGCGCCGCGACCGAGCATCCGTTGGACGCACCGACCAGGACCACCGGCTGAGCCGCTAACAGCGGCGCCAGATGCTCGACCTCCTGCGACCAATGGTCGGGCACTTGCGAACGATCCGGCGCGAGCACCTCGAAGCCGAGCTTCTCCAAGCCCGCAAGGACACCGGGCGTACGCCAGAACCGGTCGGCGTTGATGGGTTCCCAGAGCCCACCGTGGACCAGGAACAGCGTCGTCATCAGTTGTGGTGCGGCGGGACCTCGCGGAGGATGCGCTCGTCATCCTCGGACGTCGAGTCCTTTTCGCCCCACGACCGCGGGTCGTCGTCGCGGGTCTGCTCGGGCAGCACCGGCTCATCGTCGTACGGGGTCGTCATGGCTCCAAGGCTACGTGAGATCGGCCAGGCCCCCGCCCGGACGGCGCTGTCGACTCCTTACGCCCGTGACCAGATAGACGCCGTGCCGTGACACTTCTGCCAAGACGGGCGAGATCTCGGTCGACCATCATGGGTTCGTTGCCAGCAACCGGAAGGACCGAGTCGTGAGCGCATTACGGACACGGGGCCTAGTCGCTGCGTCGATCGTCGTGGCTGTCCTGGGAGCAACCGCCGCCTGCGGTTCCGAGGACGGCGCCACCCCCGGCGCCCAGCCCAGTCAGACCCCGACCCCCAGTAGCCCGCCGCCTACTCTGCCGACCGCGAATCCCAGAGGTACACCGAGCATGGATTGCCCGGAGACCATCAGCGCCGTCCGGGCCGCCGTGGCGAAGGCGACCTGGGGCAAGGGCGCCAGCAAGTCGCCGTTCCAGCCCGTCAGCGTGACCATCTGCCACTACGACGCCATGGCGACTGGCCAGGACTATGCCACGGCGGCGACCAAGCGGACCGCCGCCCAGGCCACCGCGCTGTTCGCCCTGGTCAACAGCGCCAAGGCAGCAGCGACCGAGCCCAAGATCTGCACCAAGGAACTAGGCCCGACATACGTCATGCGGTTCACCGATAACGACCGCGGGGTGCTCTCCTACACAGCCGAGGCTTACGGCTGCCGCCGTTTGGTGGCCACGTCCTTCGAAGGCCAGGGCAAGCCCGGCGACCTCGCGGCGCCGCGACACGTCGTACCCGCACTGGTCAAGTCGCTCGGCCAGAGCTGACCCTCCCCGGACGTGCCACCCCGATGCCGTCCGGGCCTCTTACGGGGTTGAGACGCAACTGTGCGTGGAACTGTGCAGCACCCTGTGTAGCTCGATGCGTCTAATAGGTGTGAGGTGTTGTACACCCAGCTTGGGAGCTGCGAGTGGAGTTCGAGGAGTACGCGTCTGCGCGCGGGCAGGATCTGGTGCGGCTCGGTTTCACCGTGTCCGGGGACTACCAACGCGCAGAGGATCTGGCCCAGATCGCGCTGATGCAGGCGTTCCGCACCTGGCGCAAGGTGCGCCGTGCGGATGATCCGCACAACTACGTCCGGCGGATCCTGATCAATTCCTACCTGTCGATGACGCGGCGAAGGTCCTTCACCGAGGCCCCCGCCGCCGAACTCGACATGGACCGCACAGTGCCGGATCCCGCCACCGGCATCGTGAACTCCGACGACCTCTGGCGAGCCCTCGCCACGTTGTCGGCCCGGGAACGGGTCATCCTTGTGCTGCGCTACTACCAGGACATGGACGACCGGACGATCGCCGACGTGCTCGGCATCAAACCGTCCACCGTGCGGGCAACCGCCAGCAGAGCGCTGGCGTCGCTGCGACGGACGAGGCAGTCCCACCGCGTTGATGAGAGGTTGTCGTGAGCAAGACAGACCTAGAGGAAGACCTGCGCAGCACCTTCGAGCGCGCCGCAACTTCCGTGCCGTTGGCCCCGGACCTGGTGTCTCGCGCATCCAGCGGCGCCCGTCGGCAACAACGTCGTACCTTGGCTGCCTCGGGCGTGGCTGCGGCCGCTGTCGCGGTCCTCGCCGTGGTCGGCTTCAGCTTGCAGAGCGGCGGCCCGGCCGTGACCCCCCACCCTGCTGCCAGCCGGCCGACCCAGCCCACCCCCACCACCGGTACGACGACCGCGCCGACCATGCAGGGGTTGTCCGGCAGTTGGCGCCCGGTGAAGCTGGACGGATTCGTGAGCCTCAAGGCGGCCCGCCCAGAGGACCCGATCCTGATCTTCAGCCCGGATGGGACCTGGTCCGGCTCCGACGGCTGCAACAGCATCAGCGGCACCTTCACGGTCGGCCAGCGCGGCGAGTTCACCAGCACGGCGAACGGCCAGCGGCTGGTGGGGTGCGACAACGTGCCCAACACGGCTGTTCTGGCCGCCGCGAAGCGGATCAGCTCCGACCGGAACACCCTGCGGTTCTTCGCCGGCGACGGGCGTCAAGTTGCGACATACGCTCGCACACGGTAGTCAAATTTGCTGGCACACGGTGACGACCTATTGACTATGCGCAGTTGCTGAACGGAGGATTCTGCGTAGGCCGCCCACCGATTAGGGGAGATCTGTGCGACTCTCAGCTACCGCCCCGCTGCTCGCCCTCTTCTCATTGTCACTCACAGCAATATCAGCGACCTTGCCGTCCACCGCATCGGTGACCGGACCCGCTGCCTGTTCACACGCTGTCCGCAGCACGACATCGACCGACTCGCAGCGCCTCTCCCAGCCGACCAGCACGTCTGATGCGCGACCACTCGGTGTGGCCGTCGGCGAGGGCGTCTCGCAGGCGATCCGCTCGATCGAGCCGCTCACGGACACCGGCCGCCCGACCTCTGGCCTGCCGTACGGGCTGAGCCAGGGCGTCGTCGGCATCGTGGGCTCGGCCACCACCGGCTACAAGATCGTGCTCGACGACTCGGTCGTCGACGAGTCCAAGTACCGCAATGCGATGGCGAAGCATGTCCCCCAGGCCGGCATGAAGATGCTGGCCGTCGAGCGCAGTTGCCGCTCCGCGAAGTCGATCGCCGCCGCCTGGACCAAGATCAGCGCCCGCGACTGGCACCCCGCCGCCAAGAAGACCACCTTCACCGCCGATCTCGACCCGGCCACCGAGCAGATCGTGATCGAGTACGACAAGGCGACGACCAGCGCGGACAACGTCGCGGCCCTGCAGAACATCGACAGTGCCATCGTGCACACGGTCGCCGGCAGCCCGCAGCGGATGACCCGTCTGAACGACACCCCGACCGGCGGCCACTGGGGTGGTGCACGCATCACCTCTACCGTGAAGAACTGCACCGCCGGCTTCTCCGTGGTTCGCCGCTCCAACGGTGCTCGCGCCTCAGTCACCGCCGGGCACTGCGGCGGTGTCGGTACAGGCTGGTATTCCGGCAGCAACTACTACGGCACCACCATCGTGCGGACGAACTACCCGGACTACGACCAGTCGTTGATATCCGGCAGCGCCTATGGCCCCAAAATCTGGACCGACGGCCCAGGCGACACCGAAGACGTCCGCACCGTCAAGGGCGGAGCTGACCCGGCCGTCGGCGCGCAGATCTGCCAGTCCGGCAGCTACAGCACGTCCCTCTGCGGAATCACCGTTCAGTCCACCAGTGCGACGTACTGCGACGCGGACGGCTGCACGACGTACGTGATCAGGGGCACCAAGGGCGGCCAGATAGTCATCCGCAACGGCGACTCGGGCGGTCCGATGTACACGAAGCCGGCGTCAGACGCTGCCACGATCCGCGGCCTAGCCTTCGCCGGTAGCGGTTGCGCCTCGAACAGCTGCACCACGCTCTACGCCGAGCGCTACGCCTCCATCGCCGGCCACCTCGGCGTCTATGCCCTCACCGGCTGATCCGCACCTGTCCGCTAAGCTGTCCTACGGTCCGAACGGGTCGTAGGTCAGTGCGCCCCCGTAGCTCAGGGGATAGAGCGTCGGTTTCCTAAACCGTGCGTCGCAGGTTCGAATCCTGCCGGGGGCACCCAGGTCAGAGCGTCGAGCGCTGAAGTCGATCAAGCTGCGTGGAGCCACGTGTGGAGCCAATCGACTAGGGTGGCGACCGCATCGACGCCCCGCAAGCCGCCGCGCGGCGAGATCGAAACCCTGACGAGCGAATCACTGCACGTAAGGGTCTACGCCGGCATCGACCCGGTGTCGACGAAGAAGCACTAGTTGGTCGAGACGGTGGCGACCGTGTGCAGAATTCGCATTGTCAGTCGATGCCGAAGGCGCTAGCTACGGTGTCGGTCACAGCGGTGACGGTGGCGCGGGCGACGGGTTGCCGCACCATCCAGGTTTGCATGGTAATCGGTGGGTCGACCAGCCGCCTCCAGGTCCATCCGGGGAGCAGCCGGGCGGCGGTGGTGCTTGTCATGATCGCCGCAGTCGATCCGGTGGCGCGTATGCACGCGCGGGCGTTTTCGGTGTAGTTGGCGAAGTGCCAGCGTGGGACGACTCCGATGTCGTGCGCGGCGGACACGAGCTTGTCGTGCCCGATGGGTACCTGCTCGCGGGAGTGCGCCAGGATGTCGAGTCCGTCGAGGGCTTGCAGTGGGCAGGTGTCACCCTGGAAGTCGGTGTCGGTGCGCGGGTCGACCGCGATCCCGAACGGCTGTTCCAGCACGCGGTGGTGGACCAGGTCCGAGGGCGGCGGCTCATGCACGAATCCGATATCCAACCTTCCTCCGCGCACGCGTTGCAGTTGGGTGGTGCTGATCGAGTCGGTTAGTGACAGGTACGCCTGGGGGACAGCGGTGTGAACCGTATCGATCAACTGGTCGAGCCAGAGCGGTGGTAGTCCGGGCGCCAGACCGATCTCCACGATCTCGCGCACCGGGCCCGCCTCACGTGCTGCGTCCTTCGCCGAGTCCGCGTACCGGAGCATGGCGATGACGTGCTGGTAGAGCGCCGTACCGGCTGGTGTGGGTAGCACGCCGGCAGGGACTCGCTCGAAGAGCGGAATCCCGCATTCGCGTTCGAGTTGCTGGATCTGGCGGGTCAGCGCGGGCTGCGACACCAGGAGCGCTTTCGCCGCCGACGACAGCGAGCCGCGATCGAAGACCTCGACGAAATAGCGCAGTTGCCGCAGTTCCACGTCTGCTCCGAGTCGCTAGGCATCCGGACCGGATGCCATAACTCTGCAACATACCGGGGCCACCGAATCGGCATTGGATCGTGTGCCCCGTCCAGGGGTTCCATTGAGGTGGGCACCACAGTCACCGCCAGTTCGAGCGGGATGTCGGTTCCCCCACGCTTCGCTCGAAAGGCCTCACCGTGACTACGATCCCAACCCCCACACCCGGCACCCGCTATCGCTGGGCCGTCCTCATCCTGTGCTGGGCCGCCTTCACGATGACCTCGGTCGATCGGGCCACCTGGGGTCCGGCGGCCGGCTCGGTTGGTGAGGACCTCGGCGTGGCGGTCGCCGGGATCGGCTTGTTCGCCACCACGTACTACATCGGGTACGTCGTCTCCACCGCCGTCGGTGGTTTCATCGCGGACTGGGTCGGCGCTCGACTGACGGTGGGGTTGAGCGTTCTGCTCTCCGGTGGTTTCATGCTCGCCTTCGGCGAGGCCGACACCCGCACGATGGGCCTGGTCTTCCAGGCCTGCATCGGACTGTGCGCCGGCGCGGAGGTAGGCAGCGGGGTCAAGCTGATCACCAGCTGGTTCGCGCCCCAGCGCCGCGGCTTCGCGATGGGCGTGTTCATGAGCGCGACCTCACTCGGGCTGGTCGTCGCGAACGCGGTGGTGCCCCGGCTGATCCAGTCGCACAGCTGGCGCACCTCCTATCACCTGTTCGGTGTCACCTCGATCGCGATCGGTGTGCTGTGTTTGATGCTGCTGCGCCCCGGGCCGCTGGTCGTCCGCCTGCAAGGACACGGGCGACCGGATCTGCATCCGCTGCTGCGCAACCGCAGTCTGTTGTTGTTGGCGCTGGCCGGGTTCGGTGCTCTCTGGGGCACCTACGGCTTCATCACCTGGTCGAACCTGCTCATGGTCAAGGGCGCCGGCATCGACCCGGTCCGGGCCGGCACCGTCGTCGTCATCTTCGGGGCTGTCGCAGTCTTCTCCAAACCGATGATCGGCCTCGTCGGCGACGCCTTGGGCCTGAGCCGGGCGCGATTGACCATCGCAATCCTGGCCGCGTTCACAACCTGCCTGATCGCCTTCAGCTTCGCCACGACCGCCACCCAATTCCTGTGGATCGCCCCGTTCCTCGGCATCGCCGCCTACGTCTACAGCCCCGTGATGATGGCGATGATCCCGACCCTGTCCGGCGGACAGCTCGCTGGTTCGGCCACCGGCGGTGTCAACGCCTTCTGGCAGCTCGGCAGCGCCATCGTGCCCACCGTCGTCGGCCTGGTGTACGGGGCGACGGGATCGTTCCAGGCCGTCTTCCTAGTCCTTGCAGCGGGGCCGTTCCTGGCGATCGTCCCCATGCTCTTCCTCCGTCAAGCCGACATCCACGAGCAGTTACCTGTCGCAGCCAGTTGGCGACACCAGAACGCCCCACTGATTTCCGCCACCTATAGAAAGGGCTGAACCCTCATGACACCGACCACCGATCCGGCCGCCATCCACTACGACGTCATCGTCGCCGGCGGCGGTTCAGCAGGCGTCGCCGCAGCCGTGGGTGCCAGCCGCGCCGGAGCCCGCACCCTTCTGATCGAACGGGGCCCCTGCCTCGGCGGCGCCGCGACCCTGCGCAACGTTGTCACCTACTGCGGACTTTTTACCCGAGACAGTGAACAAGTCGTCTTCGGCATCGCCGATGAAGTCGTATCGCAGCTGAAGAGCGTTGACGCCGTCAGCGACCCACGCCGGTTCAACGCCGTTACCGTCGTCTTCGACCCGGAAAGCGTAAAAGTCGTCCTCGACCGACTCAGCGAAGAGGCCGGCGTCGAAGTCCGACTGCACAGCCTGCTCATCGGCGCCCGAACCTCCGGTGACCGCATCACCGCCGTCGAGATCGCCGACCACGAAGGAACGCACCGGTTCACCGCCGACGCCTTCATCGACGCCACCGGCGACGCCGACCTCGCACAACATGCAGCGGCCGACGTCCGCTACGGCACCGACGGCTGGGTCCAGAACGGCAGCCTGGGCGTCCGCTTCGGCGGCATCGAACCCCACGCCGAGGTCACGACGCGCACCGTCGGCGACGCCGTCCGCGCAGCCAAGGCCCGCGGCGTGGAGAACCTCATCGCCGAAGCCGGGCTCATCGCCCGGATGCCGATCTCCGGTGACGTCATCGCGTACATGGTCGACGAGGGCTACGACGCTCGCTCGGCCGCCGACACCAGCCGCGCGGAGATCCACGCCCGCCTACAGGCCCAGTCCTACCTGCAGGCCATCCGCACGATCCCGGGTGCCGAACACGCGTACATAGTCACCACCGGACCCGAGTTGGGCACCCGCGAATCACGCCACATCATCACCCGACACCACCTGCGCGAGGACGACATCCTGAACCCCGGCACCACCGAGGACGCTGTCGCGATCGGCGCCTGGCCGATGGAATGCCACCCCGGCCCCGGCATCCCGTCGACCTGGAAGTTCATCGGAGACCCCGGCTTCTACCCGATTCCCCTCGACTCCCTGCGCAGCGTCAATCGCGCGAACCTCTACGCCGCCGGACGCACCCTCGACGGCGACCGGGGCGCCGGCGCCTCGCTGCGGGTCATGGGAACCGCATTCGCCACCGGCCACGCCTCCGGCATCGCCGCAGCCCAACAAGCCCTCACCGGCCAAAGCACCACCACAACGGTGCGCGAGGAACTGCAGCGCCAAGACGCACGACTCCCCGAACCCGTCTCGGCTTAGGCAACATTCACGCCATCAGCGGGTAGGTTGACATGGTTTCTCTCGAACGTACTGACCTCGACGTCTTTCCCATCTGCCTCGGCGGCAACGTGTTCGGCTGGACCGCCGAGCCGCAGTCCCGTGCCGTCCTCGACGCGTACACCGGAGCGGGCGGCAACTTCATCGACACCGCGAACTCCTACCTGGTCGAGCACGAGACGATCATCGGGCGCTGGCTGGCCGACCGGGGCAACCGCGACCAGATCGTCGTGGCCACGAAGGTCGGCGGCGGCCGCGGACCGGTCCGCAACTTGCGCGCGGAGACGATCAAGGGCGAGGCGCACGCCTCGCTCGAGCGCCTGCAGACCAACCGCATCGACCTCTACTACGCGCACTTCGACGACGAAGAGACGCAGCTAGAGGGACTGTGAAACGAGAATCCGTTAGCGTCGGCGGCGGGCCGATTCACGCCGGAAATGAGACTGGTGGCGTGCCAAGTCGCCAGCCTCTGCGTGCGCGCCTATCAGGGGTGGGCTCGGCGCTGTTTCGGGTGGGCCGTCATCGCGGCGCGCACCGGGTGGCACTGCGGGCCGGCGTTTCGGTTCTTGTGCCGCTGCTCCTGCTCACGCTGATGGGGCAAACGGGGTGGACTCTCTACGCTGCGTTCGGCGCGTTCACTTCGCTGTATGGTCGGATGCACGGCCACGCGACGCGGG
Organism: Kribbellaceae bacterium; assembly: GCA_033851195.1. GTDB lineage: Bacteria > Actinomycetota > Actinomycetes > Propionibacteriales > Kribbellaceae > Kribbella. The sequence goes on from JAWWOY010000423.1 coordinate 11,343, forward strand.
CCGGAATGCAGTTGGTTGTGGCGGCGGCACTGACTTCGGCGGTCACCCTCGGAGCTGCGGTGGCGCTCGTACCCGATGCGCGGTGGCTGACTGTCATCGTCGGGTCCCTGGTCGCCATGGGTGGCGCGCTGCTGTCCGACGACCTGGGCTGGCATCCGCCAGGCCCGTTGTTCCTGGTGTTTGCCTTCGCCGCGTGCGCGGCGATCCCAGGAAGCGCCTCGACTGTGGCGATCGCCGCCGCCGTCGCGGCATGTAGCGCATTGTTCGCCGTGATCGTCGGAGGACTCGGAATGTTCTGGGCGCCCTCGACAACGCTGCGGTTCGAACTTCCACGGCTGAGTATCCCGACCACGCTTCGCCGTCCGGGAGAGGTGCCTCATCTGCTGCGCTACTTCCTCGCGAGCGGCCTCGCGGGAGTCATTTCCAATGCTCTGGGATGGGGGCATGCCTACTGGGCAATGGTCGCGGCCGTGGTGCCGATGGCCGCGAGCGACACCGCTGGCCGGCTGGTACGGGCCAGTCACAGACTGGCCGGCACCCTGGCAGGTCTCCTGCTCGCGCTACCTGTACTTGCGCTGCATGCGCAGGGCGTCGCGGCCGTCCCGATCATCGTCGCGTTGCAGATCGCTGCTGAACTGCTGGTCGGCAGAAACTACGGCCTGGCTCTCTGCTTCGTCACACCGCTGGCGTTGATGATGGGCCAACTCGCGCATCGGGTACCCATCGGCGGTCTGCTCCGCGACCGGGCCTGGGAGACCGCGCTCGGCGTGAGCATTGCCGTCGTATTGACCCTCGGGACGGGCGACAAGGCCACGGGTAACTAGGCGTAGCGCGTAACACGACCAGCACAGCTGTGTTGGGTATGGCGCACGGGCGGCGACGGAGAACCGTGCGACGTCGGGCGCAGGTACCTCGCGGACAGTGCGGACCGTAAGGAGCCCGCAGATGAATCTGTCGGTCTCGAGTTGCGTCCGGACGAGCGCGGGCCTTTGGCTATCCAGTACCCCGCACCAGCAGGCTGCGATGGCCAGACAGGTCGGGATCGATATCGAGCTGGGCCCAATCGTAGTACCGGGGTCCTTTGGCGCCGTCGCCGCAGGAGTACCGCTGCCAGGCGCGCCGGGGAACCAGCTGGGCCGCTTGATCGGCCCGGAACCTGCCGGCCGCGGTGGTCACCTCCCGGTTGCAGCCGATGGCCAGCACATGATCAGCCATCTCGTACCGGCCCAGGCGCATCTCAGTCGCAAAGGGGCGGGATCCGCCGTGTCCGCGCTCAGCAGTTCAGCGTGGGAACACTGTGGGAACAAAGAGGCGTCGACCCGAGTCAACTGGAGTCAAGATCGACCGAACTGGAGTCGACCAGACATGCCTGGAGAGGCGTATGTCGGTGAGGTGCGTCGGTTTCCTAAACCGTGCGTCGCAGGTTCGAATCCTGCCGGGGGCACAAATCCCCCTCTGACCAGCGGAAACACCGCTGACAGTGGGGGATCTGGTCCTTCGGGTGGGTAGCAATCCAGACCAGCGACTTACAGTTTCGGAACGGTTGAACAGACCGAACCGGAGGACCGTTCCATGAGCAGTACCGCACCTCTGAGCGCTGGCCGCCGAGCCAGCACCCGACCCCGTGGCAGCACCCGACTCCGCGCCGTTGCCGACCCGGCAGGCCAGGCAGGCCAGGCGGTCCGAGCCGAGCCGAGCAGCGTGACCTGTTCGGGCTCACCTTGCGTACCGAGCCCAGCAAGCGCGGCCAGCCGTACAGCGAGCGCACCATCGGCGCGTACCTGGATGCCGTCGACTCACTCGCCCGCTGGCTCACCGAGACCGGGCAAACCGATGGCTTCGACACTCGCCGTCGGGCAGTTCAACGCCTATCTCGCCGACTGCCTGGACCGGCACACCCAGGGCGGCACCGTGACCAAGCAGGGCAACCTGCGGGTGTTCCTCAAGCACCTCGCCGAGGAGTACGTGATCGAGAACGGGTGGGATCACCCGAAGCGGCACCGCTATGGGCGACAGGAGCAGCACCCGCCGGTACTGCCCCCGGACCTCATCACCGCTCTGCTCAAGGCGACCAGCGGCAAGACGTTCGAGGACCGCCGCGACCACGCGATCATCCGGGTGCTGCTCAGCGGCCCGCGCCGACAGGAGGTCGCCAGCATGCGCGTGGAACTCCTGGACCTGAGGTCAGCGGTCCGGACGGTTGGCGTCATCGGACTCAAGGGCCGACCGAGCCGCAGCATCATGCTCGGCGACAAGGACGTGCTGGCGCTCAAGCGCTGGCTCAGCCTGCGAGCACGACACCGCTGCATCCGCAGCCCCGAGGAGGGGCCGGCGCCTCGGAGGTCGCGGAGTCGATAAGCGATGCGTTGCACGCGCCGGCTTCGGCGGGTGGCCACCACGTCGCACGCCTCACGCCTAGATTCGCTGCTTCGATCGCATCAGGCCGGCCCCGCATAGCGATGCCGCTCGCCACCAAACTCGTCGGCACCGAATCCTCTTGGCGCCAGGAGTTGCACCTTCCTGCACTCTCCTGGCGTATCGACGTCACATTCCGTCACGATGAGATGTGCTCTAGCCAACTTTGATATCAACTGACAGTCAGCGGCCTATGACACCTCTTACGCCTACCATGAGTGGCCATCAACGGGAGGGTGACCTATGCCGCTGCGGCAAACAGCGTTCGGAACGGTCGTCGCGACAGGGCTGATCCTGGGCCTGAGCGGCTGCGGCGGTCACGATCAGGCAGCGCCGTCTGCAAATGACACGCCACTTCTCCCGGTGTCGACACCGATTCCGACTCCGACTCCGACTCCGACGGTCGATCCGACGGCTGCGGCCAAGGCCAAGGTCCTGGCCGACTACCGCCACTTCACCAGCGTGTCGGGGCAGGGATGGCTCAGTAACAAACCCAGCTATCCCTATGAACAGGTGATGACCGGCGAGGCGCTGAGTGCGCAGAAGGCGGTCGTGACCGGGGCAGATCTGATCGGCACCAAGTACAGCGGCAGTCTGAAGTTCATCAAGGGCTCCGTGGTGGCCCTGGACCTGAAAGCAAAGCCAGCGACGGCCACTGTGCGGGCCTGTGTGCACGACGCGCTGGTGGCCAAGACGAAGGCAGGCAAGACAGTTTCGCCACCCCCGGCATACGTGTCCCGGGAGGACCGAATGGTCTTGGTCGCTGGGCGTTGGAAAGCGACAGACACGAAGGCGACGGAGGAGGACCCCGACGAATGTCTCTCATGAATCGCTTGGCCACACCAGCCGTCGTTGTACTGGCCGTAGGTCTTGCACCGGTGGTTCCTGCCTCGGCCGCCTCCGAGGTCTGCATCCCGCAGGCTCGGGTCAGCACGTCTGCGACTTCGTCGAAGGCAACGATGAAATGTGCCGGCGGCCAAGAACAACGGCAGGGGGCGGGTAGGAAGGGTGGTAAGTCGGTGAAGTCGGCTTGTGTGTGGGTGCCGAAGCCGGACTACCAGGCCGCCCCGGACCAAAAGGCCGAGGGCGATGGTGGTCATTGGTACACGAAGTTCTGCAGCTTCGGTGACTACAACACCTTGGCCGACCTCCAGGCCGAACTCGGCCGCGCGGACGTGATGGACACCAGGCAGACCGACCTGATCCGCCGGGCTGGTCTGGAGGTCCGGTTCTTCACCACCCCTCCGCCGGCGCCGCGACGGACACCGCAGCAGGTGATGGCCTCCATCGTTGATGATCTGCCGTTCCCCGACACCTATCTCGCGGTGAACCCGGCCGCGACCAAGCAGGTGATCAACATCCCGACCTGGGTGTGGCTCACCGACGACAAAGGCAATTACACCCCCAACCGGTACGAGCAGAAGTCGAAGACCATCGTGCTCGAGGGCTACGCGCTGCAGTGGCAGATCGTGCCCCAGCTGACCATCACGCCCGGCGACGGCGGCACCGACCAGACCTGCGCCGCCGCCGGTGTGCCGTGGACCGGAGCTACGGATGACCCGGCAGCCTGCACGGTCATCTACGACAGGGCCGGCAACTACACCGTGTCCGCGACCGTCGGCTGGACGGTGCAGTGGTGGCTGGCCGGAGCCCGCCAAGACGACATCACCGGACCCACCAAAGCCGCCACCCGCGCGGTGACGGTGTCGGAGATCCAGACGGTGGACCGCTGACCGATGGCCGACCTCGTACCGCACCCGTTGCACGCCCACGCGAGCGCACTGCTCACCCGGGTTCGCGCGTCCCAGACCAGGCTGACCGGTAAACAGGTACGGCCCGCGACCGCGATCTCGAACGGGACCGCCTGGGTCAGCCCCGCGGCCACGACGTGGGCCGCCGGGTTCATCAAACACGCCGCGGCCTACGTCGCCGCGGTCCGTAGCCTGGATGACGACCTGGTGGATCTGCTGCGCCGTACCCCCGCGACATGCACGGCCGAAGAAGCCGCACGCTGGCGCGCGAAGCTCGGCGGCGGGCGCGGTGCGTAAAGCCGAGGGCGGGTCCAGCGGCAGCCCGGACGGCCTGTGCATGATCGACCCGGTCGTGCTGCGTGGCGTGATCAACGACCTGGCCACCATGGAGGCCGCGATCACCGCCGAAACCACGGGCCTGAAGGCCGAGTTCGACAGGATCGGCGTCCCCGCGACCGCGGTCAACGACCTCACCAAGGTCGCTACCTGGCTGCACGACGAACTGCCGATGCTGCGCCGCCGCCACGCGGCCGCAGTACTGCTGGAGTCGCAGCGAATGGAATTCTGCCCCGGCACCAAAATGCTGTCGATGCCAGAAGACCCCGCGGCGGCGGCCAAGCAGGCCGGCGAACTGGTAGCGCAACGGGTACGCGACGGCCTCGACGGCAAACCGCCCGGCAGGGACGGTGTCGCTGATGCCGTGCGCGCCGTCCAGCGGATCCGGAGCGGCAAGGAGCGGTTGAGCCCGGATGACCTCGTGTTCTTGGAGACCTTCTATCGCGGTCTCGGTAAGGACGCGTATCGGGTACCGGGCTACCTGGCGGACGATGTCAACTGGGTCGCGCCGACCCAGTTGACGTCCTATACGCCAGGTGAGCTCGTCCCCCTCGTGATCGACGCGAAGACGCGCGCGGACCTGGCGGCGGCGATCGTCGGCGGGCTGCTGACGTTGTCCGACGAGCGCAGTGGCGGCGGCTGGAACCGGCTGCCGAAGTTCGTGCAGGATGCCACAGCCGATCCATGGCGTTACCCGATGGCGACGACGGCGATGGGTGGCGCGAAGGCTCAAGAACTGGCGGCGTTCCTTGCTCATGGCAATGACGTGGACCGCGCAGGTGTGGTGCTCAGCAAGCGTCTGGCGATCACCGTGGCCGAGTCGGCTGAGGCACTCAGGACAGTCACCCCGCAAATTAACGACGAGGTCGGCAAGACCTTCCTAGAGCTGGCCGGCCGTAACGAGCAGGCCATGCATGACCTGCTGACCCACAAGGGCATGGACAACCCAGCAGGCGTCGCAGGCGACATCTACGCCGGGTACAACGGCCCGAAAGACTTCCTCACCCCGCTCACGACCTATGCCTGGAGCGACGACGGCAAGGCAGCCTCGTCAATGTTCGACTGGATCGCCGACGCCAAACGATCCACCGATCCATCACGCCAGTCACTCGCCGTCGAGGCGATGAACGGCCTCGTCACCACCCTGACCGACCCATCCGTCATGAACCGGACCATGGACACCGAGTGGAGCGGACGCGAGGCCCTCGGTGTCGTCAACCCGGAGATAGCCCGCTGCCTGGCCCGTGACGCGTCGGCGTTCCTCACCGAACTCGGCGGAGACTATAAGAAACTCGAAACCAACGCACGCCTGTTCACCCTTATCGCGACCGATCCCACCGCGACCGACGCCCTGGCCGGCGCCATCTACCTTCACCACATCAATGGCATCCAAGACGCAATCGCCCACGGCAACGATGTCCTCAACGGAGCTCCTGCGGGGCGGCTCCAGGGCCTGCTCGGCGCCGCGGTGCAGAACGTCGCGCTCGAACGAGGCGAGGACCTGACACAAGCCAAGGCCGAAGCTGACGCACTCCGAGGCAAGATTCTCGGTACCGTTTCGGACTTCGTTACCAAAGGGCTGAAGGTGGAGATCCCGAGTGTGCCTGGCGTCGACCCGGTGGACATGGCCGACAAGTTCCTCGGCCGGCTGATCACCATGGAAAATGGCCCAGTAGAGCCCCAGCAGATCAACACCGGTGGCATCGATACGACTGACCCCACGGGAGCACGAACTCTCGCCCGCTACAACTTCGCCAAAGCCCTGATCGACGCAGGCAAACTTAAGGTTGAGGACCTCAACCCCGAGATTCGCACCGCGGACAACCCTCCGCGCCTGAAGATGCCATCCGAGTTCGAGACCTACCGATACGACAATGTCGGGCAATACTACGACCAAGGTATCGACATGGTCCCGGAAGCGGCCAAGGTGACCGGGAAGTACCTGGACGAGTTCAGCGTTCAGTCAGTCAATGTCGCACTGCAGTTCGCTGCCCAGGACGAGGAGCAAGTCAAGTCGAAGCTCGGGGTCAACTGACGATGCATCACACCAAGCTGCGCCGTGTCCGCTGCGCGATCACCATCGTTGCTGCCCTGGGAGCTGCGCTCTCCGGCTGTACCGGATTCGGCAGCGATGACCAATCAACAACACCAGTCGGCTTCCCCCGGTCCTGGATCTGGTATGCCGCCCCCGGGACCTCCCTGCAATCCCCCAACGCCAAGACAGTGAGGGGATGGGCCGAGTCGCAAAGGCTGTACCAAGACGCCCGAGTGTCCTACCCGGGATTCACCGGCGCCACTGCGCCTCAGCTCCTCAGCCGCATGAACGCCGCAGACAGTCCCGAGCAAAGCGGCGGCACCGAGCGCTACCTCATCCGGTCAATCACGATCACAGGCAGCGAACTTCGCGCCAGCCTTTGCGTCGACGGCTGGGACGAATTCGGCTTCCTCGCCGACGGCAGCTTCCTCGACGCCCAACCCGAACTCAACCTCCGCAGCCTCGTCATGCACAAGAGCGGACCAACAAGCACCGTCCCCACCGACGCCACGCACCAAGCACTCGTGGCCGTGCCCCGAGCGGCACCATCGCCAACACTCGTCGGTCGGGTGCCGTACGGCAACTGGTTGAAGGGACCGACCGAGAACGTGTTCGGCGGCTGGATGGCAGTCAGCTGGGATGTCAGCGTCGACCCACCGGCCGACTGCATCGCCTGGTTCAACCGAAACCATCCGGGCCTCAGGTTCCCCACCGGCTACACGAACGAGGCGCGGCCGAACCGACCCGCATCTGCGCCCGCACCCACCCTCGCCCCCAGCCCCGGGTGGTGATCTCTACTGGAGTGCGCGGACTCGAGGATTTGTGGGCGCTCGGCCCGCAGAGCTCCAGGTGCGGCCTGCGCCGGTGGGAATCTCTCTGGGAATCCAGCCCTGGCTACTGGAGTCATCTAGAGTCGCCGGCAGGCCAACTGAAGTAGGCCAGAGTTCCGCGAATCTAGGCGTGACAACGCCGTCCGTCCACCTTCTAATCCGTCGCTCATCGGTCGCCCGGGTCCACGTCGACGTGGTGTCATCGTGCGGGCGATCACGCTGGCCGGGTGCGCACTAGCCCAGCGGTCATATGGTCCCGATTTGCTGTGTGCGGCGGGCCTCTGTGATCCGGCGGTGGGGAACTGTCGTTATCGCCCCATCTCTGCGCTGGCTGTCGCGGTGACGCTGGCCACTCGCGCGGCCAGATCTGGCGGCAGTGGTAGGTGCTGGAGCCTCACCTCTTCAACCAGGGCACCAGCCAGCTCGTTCTGGAGGTAGGCAAAGAAGTCATGGTCGGTTGCAACGAGTACGCGCTCACGAGCGTCCACCAGCGACAAGAAATACAGCTCGGCAATCGCCGATCGGATCTTGCCCACCGGCTTCTTGCCACCGGAGGTCATGCCAGAGCTGTTCATGACGGTTGCGACAACGCTCCCGTCAGAGGCAACAGCGTTGAACGGCCGAGTGGCGCCGGTACGAAGGCGCACAACACGCTTGCCAAACGACACATTGTGCTGCAGGGAAAGTTCTCCGCGCACCCAATCGATCGCCGCCTGCAGTGCCGTCGTGTTGGCCATCGGCACAGCGTAATCGTTCGGATGGCGTTCCTACAGACTCCGAATTGGCACTGGCACGAGTTCTGCCGAGCAGACCACATCGACGCCCCGAGCTCCAAGGCCAGCTCACCTGGGAGCACCCCCCTACACGGACTGGGTGAACAATTGGGGGAACGAACTCGCGTCTACAAGCGCTGCTGGAGTCGACGAACCAAGATCAGGCGGTCCAAGCGACGGCCGCTTAACTGCCGCTGGCCACAACCACCTTGACAATTCCGTTCGCCGCTGCGAGGACATCGCTCGTGGGGCAAGTAGGGAGCAGCTGGTCACACCGGGCTAGACACGGTCCCTGCCGGCGTCAGGGGTTCCTGGTCGCAAGGGAACAGCACGCCCCGGCAACAACTAGTCCTCACGCTGGAGGTAGCGCGGCTGCGAGATGTTGATGAAGCGACCGGCGCTCAGGCTCCGTCAGTGTTCCATGGCGTCGCAGCAGCTTGCTGGTCCCGCGGGGTCCCAGCAGCCGCACACCCCGCATCTCCAGGTCGCCCCACATGGGCAGGTCCGCGTCGTCGAAGCAGAGCAGCGCGGTCACGCGCACACCCTGGGCGCGTGGATGGCCGGCGAGGGCACCGACGACGGCGGCGAGCTGCTTGGCGCATCCGTCAATCAGCTTGGTGCGGTCGCGCCCGGCGACCATCAGCTGCGCCTTGACCGGGGACAAAAACCCACCGGTGCGTCGCACCCGGACGGCTGCGTTCTGATAGCGCTTGGCATCGATCACGTAGATCCCCGAGGGGGCGATGGCGACGTGGTCGATGTCCCCGTCACGACGCCCGTTGCCGAGCTTGCGGTTGTGCAGGAACAGCACCTCCTCGCCGCAGGCCCTCTCCAGCCGAGACGCGATCCGCCGCTCACCCTCGGCTCCGGTTGCGAAGGCCTTGGTGCTGGCAGGTTCGTCGCTCAAGGCCAAAATCAGGCCGCCGAGCCGCGGGTGCTTGCCCCGGACGCGGTCCTGGCGGGCCTGCCTGCGACGCTGGTACTCCTGCTCCAGGGACGACCCGGGACGGCCGACGTCGGCCGGCTGCTCACCGGGCGCATGCCCCGGACCAGAAGGGCTATCTGCGCCTCCGCTGCTGAGCCGCGGCTCCGACACGCCACCCAGGTCGGGGGATGGTGGCACCATCGGGGTGAGCCGCGCGGAGTCAGCTGCCGGCCCCGCGGCCAAGGCGGCGACGCAGGCCTCGCAGAGAACCCGGCGGGCCGCCTTGTCCCAGCCCGCGCGTGTGCCCACCGCCAGGTCGACGCCACACGCACACATGCCCGCGTAGCGAGGCTTCATGACCTTCACGGTCGGCACCGATCTCGCCGAGCCCGATGCCGCGGCTGGTCGCGCCCGCCCTTCACGTGCCAACGCCGTCTCCCCCTCACGATCCCCGTCGGCATCGTACGGCTGCGCGGGAAGCAAGTTCACCGATCGGCGGCCATCGCCGCCACAACCCGTGGTTCTCACCCAGCACCCGAGATCGGACCAGCCGTCTCGAACCGACTCAGCCTCATCTCAGTCGCTAGGAGTGGTGTGACCTAGGCCCGCGCTCAGCAGTTCAGCGTGGGAACACTGTGGGAACAAAGCAGCGTAGATCCGAGTCAACTGGAGTCAAGATCCACCGAACTGGTGTGGGCTAGACACGCCTGGACGGGCATATGTCGGTGGGGTGCGTCGGTTTCCTAAACCGTGCGTCGCAGGTTCGAATCCTGCCGGGGGCACAAACCGGGCCCTGACCTGCGGAAACGTCGTGGAATCAGGGGCCGGTTCGCGGTCGAGTGCCGGTAGCATTCCAGCGGCATGACGCACGGTTTGACGGAAAGCACTCCAGCCACCGGAGGTTACCGACCGTGACGACAACACCGCGTAACAACCCCCGCCGGGGCCGCCTGCGGGCGGTCGACCCGGCCGCGCCGGGCGGGCGCGCCCAGCAGTGGGGCTGGTCAGGACCTGCGGCCCGCATCGAAGAGGGTCCAGGTCTCCACCCTCATGCCAAAGGCCTTATGGCGGTCGATGTTGTGACGGCGTAGCGACTCCAGCGCCAGCTCGCGCACGAACTCGTAACGCTCCTCGGACTCGCAGTCGCCGAAGAGACGCTGCGAGGTGGCCTGGCGGGCATCACGCCTGCCGTTCCGGCCGAGTATGTAGCCCTGCAGGCGGACCTGGATGTAGACCGCTCCTGGCTCGATGTCCTCCTCGCCCGGCTCCCACGTACCTGGCCGAGGCGTTGCCCGACGCGCTGGACGCCCCTCCTCCGGGGTCAGGGGCGCGATCTCGACATAGGCCCGAGTGACCTCGGCTGCGCATTGGTTAGCGGTCTCGGCGAACCGGACATCGGCGACGGTGTACTCGTCGACGTACGTGGTGCCGGAAAATGTGGTCGTGTGGCACATCCTTAGCTCCTTCAAGTGTGTGGTGATTTGGTTTGCCTTTAGGCCTCGAAGTCGTAGACCTGCTCGACGCAGTCCAGGCCCACCTGGAGCTTCAAGAGGTGCTTTGCGACGCAATCGTCGACCAGAGCCCTGCCTTGCGTCCTGTGAGTACCCACTAGCGTTTGACCTGCGGGAACAGTAGTTTGGTCACCTAGCGCTACGGTCCTCCGGAAGCCGCCCAAAAACGGCAACAATGGTTTAAGCATTCCAGGGCTTCAACCCAGTTGTTGCTTCCCTTGTATTACTGGGGTTAGCATTCCCGTTACACAGCAGTGTTTCCTAAACCGTGCGTCGCAGGTTCGAATCCTGCCGGGGGCACCCATCCTCTGACCTCAGGAAGCACCGCAGTTTACGCGGTCGGGAGTGGACTCCTCGGGCAACTAATCAGAGGTATGCACACAGATTTTCGGGAGCGGCGGCTCGGTCGGACCGACACCCGAGGACCACGTTCCAGCCCGCCCGCTGTCGACAACGAGGAACCAGCCGCCGCGACGTCGCCTGCTACCTCGCAGCTGCCCGTACGCCGTCGTGTCTGCCCGGCCCATCCTGGTAGCCACTGTCGGACGCGTGCGACTCGAGCGGCCTCGGCGAGCAGGGCGCCAGAGCGCGTGCAGGAGCGAGCTGCAGGCGGCCTCCTTGAGAGACACCGCGCCTCTGGACGGGCGCTCCCTGGCCGTGGTTGCGTGGAGGAGTCCGCAAGGCGCCGCCCTCGGCTCTCGGGTCCCTGCTACACGGCTCCGACTGCTGGTCACGGAACGAGTGATATGGCCGTCCGTTCAAGCTTGAAGAGGTCGACATGCGGCGATTCGGATTCATGTTTGTTCTGCTCCTGATGCTTGCTGCCTGCACCTCGTCACCGACCGGTACGTCGGCGCCGGCAACCACGGCCGGCCCGGTACCGGCGACAGGCGGCGGCGACCCGTTCGAGCCACTCCCGGCTGGGATCACGGTCAAGGACGCCTTCACCGCGGTGATGGTCGAGGTGACCAACCCACCGACGTATTCCTTCGCCGGCTCCGACGGCAAGTTCCACATTGCCTACAACGTCGTGCTGCAGAACGCGTCTGGACTTCCGGCGACCATTCGCAAGCTCGAGGTCGTCGACGCCACCGACACGTCCAAGGTGGTCGCCTCGTTCGCCGGCAGGCAACTGGTCGACCCCTCTTGCGGCTTCGGCAACTGCAACCGTCTGCGCGCCCTTCCCTCGGCGCCGGTGAAGGATGCGGTGATCCCACCCCAGCAGGCACGGGTGCTCTTCGTCGACTTCGCCACCGACTCACTCGATGCGGCGCCCAAGTATGTGATGCACCATCTCTTCTTCACTGGGGCGCACACCCCAGTGACGACGAAACCGGCTCCGGTCGACTACACCGTGACGCCGTACAACATCTCGTCGAGCGGGCCGATCACCATCGGTCCACCCCTGAAGGGAAAGAACTGGATCGCGCTCAACGGATGCTGTGAACCGGGATGGCCTCATCGCAGCACACCGCTTCCATTGAACGGTAACCTCGTCGCTGGTCAACTGTTCGCCATCGACTGGAAGAGGACCAACGACGAGGGCGCCTTCTACACAGGCGACAAGACCAAGAACCAGAGTTACGTGGACTACGGCTCCGAGGTCATCGCGGTTGCTGACGGCACGGTCGCCGCAACGCTCGACGGGCAGGAGGCGAACACCCCAGGCATACTGCCCGCCGACAGTCCGGTGCTCGGACCGAAGCTGACCGTGCAGAACGTGGACGGCAACCACATCGTGCTCGACCTCGGCAACGGCGCGTACGCTTTCTACGCCCATCTGCTCAAGGACAGCCTGCAGGTAAAGGTGGGCGACAAGGTGCGCCGGGGCCAGACGCTCGCAAAGCTGGGCAACACGGGCAACGCCAACGCGTCACACTTGCATTTCCATGTCATGAACGGCCCGTCGGTCCTCGGCAACTCGGGCATCCCGTACGTGATCGACTCGTTCGAGTACCAGGGCCAGATCTCCACCAAGCAGGTGGCCACCACCGACAACTACCTCACCGGCAGGTTCTTCGGCCCGGGCCGACTGGCGACGCCCGAACCCCGTACGGACCAACTGCCCATGGCCTGGTCGATCGTCAACTTCCCGGGCTGACGGGCAGGCGCCGTATTTCGAGTCGAGTGAACTGCGGCGATGTCACGGCCTGAAGAATCGTTCGAGCACCGGAGTGAGCGCCTTCGCATCGACCATGTGCGTCTGGCCGCCAACGGTCTGACGCTCCGCCCGTGGAATGCTCGCGGCGACAGCGGTCCTCGCTTCTTCTAGGGCGACGAGTTCGTTGCCGCCAGGTCGACGACGACCAGAGTGTGCCCCGTGGTCGACCTGGCGGCGGTTCTTACCGGCACCCCAAGTAGCCGAGGCCCGGAGGTGGCGGGTGCCTGCGGTGGCGTTCAAGTACTTCTCCAAGGCCAACACCGGTAGCGCCGAGATCGTGTGGGTGCTCTGCCCGTAAACGCCGAACAGCATCGCGGTCGCCGAGACCGTCACACACCAGCGAGCCTCCGAGCAGCCCCAGTACGGCAATGAGCCTTGGCACCAGCTCTGATCGGTACATCAAATACGCCAACAGGAAGCTGTTGATTCCCAGAACCCAGCTCGGCCCGAGCAGGAATGTCCAGTCGTGGATCGCCACCTAGAGACTTCTCGACCGTGGCGACCGCGGCGCTCCGGGATCGCAGTGACCTCGGTAGCCAGGAAAAAGACGCCCGCGACAAGCGCGGTACGTCTTGTTGTGGTGTTCATGCCGACTCTTCGTTGAACAGCTGTGCACGAGCAGCGTCGACACGACAGGGCAGGGCATCAACGGTTGGGTTCGTCATGCGGCTGAGCTCCCTGCGGGGAGCCTGGCGAACGCCGGCGCCCATAGTCGTCTCCGACGGACACGCCCGAGAACATCCGCATTACGTCCTAGGCTGCTCACCATCCTCGGGAGGGCAGGCCCTGTCAACGGAAGGCTCGCGTCGCCCGAAGCCGTCGACCAGCAGCAAACCAATCGACTCACTCCAGCTCAGTCGCTATGAGTCCGGGTCACGCGCCCACGCTCAGACGCAAAACACCGTTCCACTTTGCCGCAGGTGATGGGGG
>JAWWOY010000439.1:0-3351 GCA_033851195.1 Kribbellaceae bacterium
TTGACGGTGATGCTGCCGTTGCTGCTACGCAGGTTGAGGCGCCGGGGCGCGGACAGATCGTTCGGCACTGAGATATCGGAGGATCCCTGGTCGGCAGCAGCGGAAATGGCATACGCCGCCGGCACGGGCACCTCGACGCGCAGCGACCCATTGCTGGTGGTCGCATCGACAGTGGTCGGCGGTTTGCTGAAGAACAGTTGCACCGATCCGCTGTGCGACTCGACCGACACCGTCGGGCTGGAGAGATCGGCCGCATCAACCGTGCCGTCGGTGGCGTCGATTTGGAGCGGGCCGGACATCCCCAGCACGACCATCGAGGTCTGGGTGGTCCGCACGCTGAGCGGCAGGCCGGCCGGCACCTCGACGGCGAGACGCACCCGGCAGCCGCTGCTGCCGAGACAGCTGATCCCAACCTCGAGCCGGTCGCCCGTCGTCGTGGTGCCGGCCACGGGTCGGGTATCGGTATAGGACCCGTCCACTCGGACGTGGACCTCTTCGTCAACGCTCGCGGTCACCGCCACCGGCATGTCCGAGGCGATGCTAACCCCACCAGCCAACGGTGCGAAGGCTTGCGCGTAGTCGAAGCCCCGCTTGCCCTGGATCATGCTGACCGTGACCCCTCCCCCGCCGAGCACCAGCGCGACCACGGGGATCAGCCCGAAGGTCAACATCCACCGCCGGGCGGCAGTCAGCCCCATCACGACTCCAGCACCTTCAGTACGGCGAGCACTCGACGGTGCTCGCCCTCGGTCGGAGCCAGTCCGAGCTTGGCGAAGATGCTGCTGATGTGCTTCTCCACCGCACCCTCGCCGACCACGAGCGTTCGGGCGATGCCGGCGTTGGAGCGGCCCTCGGCCATCGCTCGCAGCACGTCCTGCTCGCGCGGGCTCAGTATCGCCAGCGGATCAGCCCGGCGGGACCGCACCAGGAGTTGCGAGATCACCTCCGGATCTAGGGCGGCACCACCGGCAGCGACCCGCCGCAACCCGTCGATGAACTGCTCGACATCGGCGACCCGGTCCTTCAGGAGATACCCGACGCCGCCTGGGTTGTTGCCGATCAGCTCGCTCGCGTAGCGCTCCTCGACGTACTGGGAAAGCACCAGGACACCGGTCTCAGGCCAGCGTTGGCGGATCACCAGGGCGGCCCGCAATCCCTCGTCGGTGAAGGTCGGCGGCATCCGTACGTCGACCACGCAGACGTCCGGCTGGTGTTCGTCCACCGCGCGCAGCAACTGGTCACCGTCGCCGACTGCGGCGACCACTGTGCAGTCCTGCTCGCCCAGCAGCCGCACGATGCCTTCGCGCAGCAACACCGAGTCCTCGGCGATCACGACCCGCATGGCACCTCCGCAGTCAAAGTGGTCGGGCCACCCGGTGGGCTGACCACGTCGAGCTTGCCGTCGACACCGGACACCCGGTCGACCAGGCCGATCAAACCGCTGCCCAGCGCCGGGTTCGCGCCACCGCGGCCGTCGTCGGTCACCACGACCCGGAGTACGTCGCCGATCCGGCGGATACGCACCTCGGCCCGGGCAGCCTGGGCATGCTTGGCGACATTCGTCAGCGCTTCGGTGACGACGAAGTAGGCGATCGCCTCGATCGTCAGCGACGGGCGCGGGTCGACCTGGACGTCCACTCGGACCGGCACTGGCGCGCGGGCCGCCACCGCCGAGACGGCCGCGTCGAGCCCCCGGTCGGTGAGAACAGGTGGGTGCAGACCGCGGGTCAGGTCACGCAGTTCGGCGATCGCCTGCATCGCCTCGGCATGCGCCTCCTCGATCAGACCCTTGACGGCTGGCTCAGAGTCCCCGAGGCGGCTGCGAGCCCGACCGAGTGTCATCGCCAGCGAAACCAGCCGCTGCTGGGCGCCGTCGTGGAGGTCGCGCTCCATCCGCCGGCGCTCGGCCTCGACCGAATCGACCACCCGTTGCCGGCTCGTCACCAGTTGGTCGACGCGTTTGGTCAGGGCACCGGTGACAGACGGGCCGAGCAGACTCCGGGCCAGCCTCGCATCGACGGCTGACAAACCGCGGATCAGCAGCGGCGACACCAGCAACAAGAAGAGCAACGCGATGGCAGAAGTCGCCGAGGCCTTCGTCATCGTGTCGATCATCAACGGCCCGAACTGCGCCCGGCCTGCCGCGAACTTCGAGTAATATAAGGGCAGAGCGACCAACACCGGCGGCACGGACCAGGCCAGTACGAGCGCGAAAATCGACACGGCAGCGAGCGGGAACAGCACGAGAAAATACCAGAACTGCCGCCACAAAGCCCGATCGACGATGGCGGCCCGGCTGTCACGCATGGCGTTGCCGGTGCGCACCGGAGGCATCAGCGGCGGGATCACCTGACTGCGGGTGATCTCAGCCCGGGCCCGCTCCCAACTGCCGACGACATACACGGCCCGGCTGGCCCATACCGGGACCGGAAGGCCGATTATCGCCAGCGGGATACCGACCAATGCCACTGTCAGCAGAATCAGCACGAGCAGACCTGACGTGAGCACCACAAAGCCGTCGCCGAGCAGGTGCACGGTAGCCAGCCAGAGGTACTGCGACCGCCAGAGACGCCACGGTTCCCGAGGGACCGGGCTAGCGATACTGGCCGCCACCTGCAGCACCACCTTCTCCGGTCCCTGCGGTCGCAAGATGCGGGGCCGCAGGCAACAACCTACGACGCAGCTCCGAGCCCTGGCATGCGGGAAACCCCCGGGATCACCGGGGGTTAACCCCAGGGTGCGCTCGTGGGCTGGCCGGACTGTGCCAACGAGCCGATCAGGGAATGCTCGAAGCCATGACCGCCCAGGCCGTTTCCCCGTCACCCAGCCGCCGAACCGACGACTTCGCCCGTCGGTACGGCGATGCCATCGACGACCGTGTCGCCGAGGCGCTGGACGACTACCTCGCCGAGGGTCGGCTTGATGGCAAGGTCCGGCCGCGCCGGTCCCCGGGTGGAATCGCCGCCCTGGTCGCGGCTGGGGTATGCACGGTCCTGCTCCCGTGGTGTCTGATCCTCGCTGCCACGCTGCCGGCGACGTACGACGCGAACCACTGGAAACTCGCCTGGGTCGGACTGGATTTCGGAACCGCCGTGGCTGCGGGCCTGACGGCGTGGCTGTTGCACCGCCAGGACCCGCGCGCCGTGCTGACCGCGACCGTCGCCGGGACCTTGCTGCTCGCCGACGCCTGGTTCGACGTAAGCACCGCGGGCCCCGGCCTTGAGCACAACCTGTCGATCGCGGAGGCGCTGCTCCTCGAGGTCCCGCTGGCGATCTGCGCCTTCGTCGTCGCCAGTCGAGAACTCAGCCGCCGTTCCTGACTAATGCCCGATCAACTCGAGGACGGGGCCT
>JAWWOY010000454.1:0-4565 GCA_033851195.1 Kribbellaceae bacterium
TTCCTGCTCTCGGCGCCGTGGAGTGGCAGTGGTCGCTCGGGCAGATCATCACTGCCGTGGTCTCGGCGGGCCTGGAAGTGTTGGTCGTGGAGGAGTACGCCGAACCCTTCTGGCAGCCGGCCGACACTGCGGCGGCTGCCTGGCGAGGACGCCTGCCGAACTCCTTCGCCCTCCTTGCTCGGCGGAACGAGCACGCTGGCGGCTAGCAGTAAGTGAGACCGCTGAGCGGGGGACGTCGCGACTGGATGCCAGGGGTAGCTCCCGGAGGGTGTGTTCGGCTGATGAGGACGGCTCGCAGTTCCCGCCTGGGCTTGCCGCGCGTGGTCGCGGTTCCCGCCTGGGCTTGCCGCGCGTGGTCGCTGTTCCCGCCTCGACAGGCCGGGTGGCCTCGACCTACCGCCTGGACTTGCCGGTTTGATGCTCGGAGTACAGCGTGTTGGAGCGGGAGGTGGAGTTTTCACGGCGTGTTGGAGCGGCAAGTGAGGCCGCTGAGCGGGGGACGTCGCGTCCGGATGTCGGGGGTTCCCCATCGGCTGACTCCGCGCGAGGACGGCCCGCACTTCCCGCCTGGACTCGCCGCGGGTGGTCGCAGTTCCCGCCTCGACAGGCCGGGTGGTCTCGACTTACCGCCTGGACTTGCCGGTTTGGTGCTGGCGGATTCAAGCGGTCAGTGCACCAGTGGGTGGGGTGAAGGGTTCTGAGAGTAGCTGGTCGAGGATCTCGGCGGGGCTGCGCCAGTCGTGGCGTTTGCGGGGTCGGTTGTTGAGTTGGGCGGCGACGTAGTCGAGGTAGTCGGGTTGGTAGCCCGACAGGTCGGTGCCTTTGGGGAAGTACTGGCGCAGGAGTCCGTTGGTGTTCTCGTTGGTGCCGCGTTGCCAGGGTGAGTGTGGGTCGCAGAAGTAGATGTCCAGGCCGGTCGCGGCGGCGATCTGGGCGTGGTTGCGCATCTCGATGCCCTGGTCCCAGGTCAGCGTCCGGAGCAGGATCTCGGGTAGTTGCGCCATCTTGTGGATCATCGCTTCCTGGACGGCCAGCGCGCCGTGGTCGTCGGGCAGGTGCAGCAGGATGACGAACCCGGTGGTGCGCTCGACCAGGGTCCCGATCGCGGACTTGTTCTCCGCCCCGGTGATCAGGTCGCCTTCCCAGTGGCCGGGCACGGCGCGGTCGGCGATGTCAGGGCGTTGGCTGATCAGCAACTTGCCGGGGATCCGGGTCTCACCGCGAGCGGCTCGTTGCCTGGCGGCGTGCCGGCGGGGTTCGCGCAGTGCCCGCCCGGTCCGCAGGCACGTGACCAGTTCGCGGCGTAACGCGCCGCGGCCCTGCACGTACAGGGCTTGGTAGATCGCCTCGTGGCTCACCCGCATCTCCAGCTCATCAGGGAAATCGACCTGCAACCGGTGCTCGATCTGCTCGGGGCTGAACTTGTCGATCAGCCGGTCCTGCACCTCGACGCGGAGCCGGTCGTCCGCGGCGAGCTTGGCTGTTTTCGGGCGCCGGGCCCGCAGCTCGGCGCGGTTGTGCGCCAGTTCGGGGTCGTACCGGGCCGTGCCGTGCCCGATCCGGCGGCCGCGACGATCCCGCGCCCGAGACCGGTACCCGACCGGGTGACGCACCGTGCGGTTACGGTCCAGTTCGCGCTGCACCGTCGTGTGAGTCCGCCCGATCATCCGCCCGATCGCCCGGATCGTCATCTCCAACTCGACACCCACCGCGATCCGGTGCCGCTCATGGATCGTCAACCGGCGCCCTTTCGGGGCAGCAGCAACAGGCGGGACCAGACACACAGGTGACATCCCGCCAGCATCACCGAACCACTGACGCCCCGTCCGATCCGCCACACCCACCCTGACAGCGGCCTCACTCGACGACCAGCCCTCCCGGATCAAGACCCAGAACTCACGATGAACAGCAACAGGCACATACACCGGCACGAGAACTCCTCGAGCTAGGTGGTGCACTGACCGCTAGAACCCAAGGGAATCGAACCGGCCAGTCGAGGCGGTAGGTCGAGACCACGCGGCCAGTCGAAGCGGTAAGTCAGCTTGCGCCCGGCGAGTCGAAGCGGGAAGTCGACCGGGTACCGGGCGTCCGCCCGGCGTCCGCCGCCCGGTGGTTACACCATTCGCCGGACAGGCCCGCAAGCGGTCATAAGGGACCGATGAACGGCGACGCGCCGGGGAACAAGGGACCGACGATCGGGTTAGAGGGGGCGGGTGTAGAAGACCTCGGCGTACTTTTCGGTCTTGTATGCGGGGATCTCGTGGTAGCCGTTCTTCAGGTAGAGGCTGCGGGCTTCGATCAGGTCCAGGCGGGTGTTGAGGATGATGCGATCGGCGCCGAGGTCGCGGGCGGCGCGATCCACCGCGGCCAGGAGTTGAGAACCACCGCCAGTGCCGCGGAAGTCGTGCCGAACGAAGACGCGAGTGAGTTCCACGGTGTGCTCGTCCCGCACCCGAAGGCCCGCACACCCGGCCGCCTCCCCGCCGACCCGGCCGAGCAAGAAGACGCCGGTCGGAGGCACCAGAACCAGATCCTCGCTCGATGCATCAGCCAGACCGATCTCGATCTCCTCGGCTGTCCCTCGCCTGCCGAGGTGGAGCAGAAAATATCGGTCGGCGACGTCGATGATGTAGTCGCGCAACAACGCCTGAGCCTCGGCACTGTCGACCGGTTCGGGCGCAACCGACCAGGTTCGCCTCGGCGTTGTGATGGTCATGCGGCGCAGTTTGTCAGGGCTCGCGGCCGTCGGTCTCGTGATTTTCCGGCTCCCAGCGGACGGTGTGGAGGTTGACCTTGCCGTCGGTGACGCGGACGCCGTCGCCGCGCAGCCGCTGGATCTGCTCGTCGCCGACCTCGTCCGCCGGTACGCCGCTGGCCCGGATCACCCGCCACCAGGGCACGCCTCCGCCGTACTCGCGCATGATCGCACCCACCTGCCGCGGGCCGCCCTGGCCGACGTACGCGGCGACGTCCCCGTATGTCGCCACTCGGCCCGCGGGAATGGACTCGACCGCCGTCAGCACGGCCTCGACATACTCCTCCCGATCCACGGCACCACCGTAAACCGGGCCGAGGACAATCCTGGAGACGTCAGCCGCGCTCTCCGCCGAGCAGATCCCGGCCCGACCGCAGGCCCACGAGCGCCGGGCGAGAGGACTCGGGCGGCAGAAGTCAGGCGATGGAGGCGAGGGCCTTGGCGAGAGGTTCCACCACGGAGGGGGAGGCGTCGACCGGAAGGTTCATGACGACGAGGTCGATACCAGCCTCCCCGTACGCCGCGGCCTCGGCGACGGCGTTGTCCAGCGGTTGGTCCGGGTCGATCCGCACGTTGACCGAGCAGGTGATCTCGTCCGGATCGCGGCCGAGGTCCTCGCAGTGGCCGACCAGGATGTCCTTCAGCGGCCGCCACTCGTCCGCACTGGACACAATGACGTTCCACTGCTGGGCCCACCGGGCGGCGGCTCGCAGGGTCCGCTTCGGGCCCTTGCCGCCGATGGTGATGGGCGGGTGCGGACGCTGAACCGGCTTCGGCTCGCAGCGCGCGTCGGTGAGCTTGACGTACTGGCCGTCGAAGTTCGTCACCGGGTCACTGAGCAGTCCGACGATCGCCTGGACGCCCTCGTCGAACCGGTCGAAGCGCTCCTTCAGCGGCGGCAGGTCGATGCCGTAGGCGTCGCACTCCATCTGGTTCCAGCCCGCACCGACGCCGAGTTCCAGCCGGCCGTCGGAAATGATGTCGACGGTTGCCGCCATGTTGGCCAGTACGGCGGGGTGCCGGTAGATCATGCCGGTGACCTGGCAGCCGACCCGGATCCGGCTGGTCGCCTGGGCCATTGCCGCCAGCATGCTCCAGCCCTCGAGGTTGGGGCCGGCCATGTCGCCGCTCAGCGGGTAGAAGTGGTCCCAGTTCCACGCCGACTCGAAAATCTCGAACTCGTCGGCCGCGACCCAGACGTCGCGCAACCGCTGCCACGTCGTGTGCTCAGGCCTGGTCTTGATCGCGAAGCGCATCGCTGTCCTCCTATGCGGCAAAAGGTCCCCACGCAACCTACCTCGCCGACACCAACCCGCGCGGCTCGCCGTCCACAACTGTTGCCCGCGACCGTTGCGGGATTAACCGTTGCCTGCCCGCGACCGTTAACCGTTGACCGGACCGTTGCCCGCGACCGTTGACCGGGGCCGTTGACCGCGGCTGTTGACCGTTGCCCGGACCGTTGACCGCGACCATTGACCGGGCCGTTGACCGGGGCCGTTGTCGGGATCGCGGTCAGTCCAGTCCGAGCCGGGCGCGAACCTCCGGGCGGCGTAGCGGCGGTACGGTCTGCGGCGGCACCCGGCGCTCGGGCATCTCCGCCAGCAGCGCGGTGGTGATCCGGGCGATCTCAGTGGCCGCCCGCTCGATCGGACCGCGGGTGGTCGCGCTCAGCGAACCCACCCCGGTGACCTTGCGCACGTACTGCAACGCGGCGGCCTGAATCTCTTCCGGAGTCGCCGCCGGCTCGAGTCCTCGCAGGACAGTGATGTTTCTGCACATGCCCCGACCCTACGTGCGCCCACGGACAAGC
>JAWWOY010000465.1:0-2851 GCA_033851195.1 Kribbellaceae bacterium
GCATCGGCGTGACCGCGTACGGCGTGCTCTCCCGCGGACTGCTCAGCGGCCACTGGACACCGGACCGCGATCTGACCGCCAGGGACTTCCGCAGCTTCAGCCCGCGGTTCCAGGAAGGGAACCTGGAGCGCAACCTCGCCCTGGTCGACGCCCTCCGGAAGATTGCCGAGAGCAAGGGTGTGACGGTCGCACAGCTCGCCGTCGCCTGGGTCGCGGCGCAGGGCAAGGACATTATCCCGCTGGTCGGCGCCCGCACCCGGACCAGGCTGACCGAGTCCCTCGGCGCGGTTGAGGTCGAGCTCAGCCCTGCCGACCTGGCCGAGATCGACAACGCGGTACCGGTCGGTTCAGCGGCCGGCGCGCGCTACGCCGACGCGGGCGAGCTCGATAGTGAGAAGTTAATCCGGCAGGGGTAGCCGAGCGGGAAGGCGGTCACGTTGTCGATCGTGATCCCGACCGACCAAGCGCAGCGGCCCCGCGAGCTCGACGGGTCAGCCAAAGAGCTTCTCGCCCCAGAAGGAGCCGGCCGCGACACCACCCGGGCAGGCGAAGACGCCTGAGCCGACATGGCGGATGTACTCGTTCATCTTGTCCGACCGAGACAACTGCTGCTGGATCGGGATGAACTGCTTGCGGGGGTCCCGCTGGTAGGCCAGGAAGAACAACCCGGCGTCCAGCCGGCCGAGACCGTCCGAGCCGTCGACGAAGTTGTAGCCGCGGCGGAGCAGTTCGGCGCCGTTGTTGAACTGTGGGTGGGCCAGTCGGACGTGTGAGTCCGCCGACACCTTCAGCGCAGCGTCGGCGGCCTTCGCCGTGAAGTCGATCGGGTCGAACTCGTCTGCCTTGCCCAACGGTGCGCCGGTGCCCTTGCCCCGGCCGATGATGGACTCCTGGTCACCCAGAGAGGTGCGGTCCCAGGTCTCGATAGTCATCCGGATCCGCCGGGCGACCAGGTAGGAGCCCCCGACCATCCAGTCCGGACCGTCCGCCGGCTGGACCCAGAGCTGCTCCTCGAGCTTGGCGGTGTCCTCCAGCTTGAGGTTGTTGGTGCCATCCTTGAAGCCGAACAGGTTGCGCGGTGTGGTCTGCGCCCGCGACGTTGAGGAGGTCCGGCCGAAGCCGAGCTGGGAGTACCGCACCGCGGCCGCGCCGAACCCGATCCGGGCCAGGTTGCGGATTGCGTGCACCGCCACCTGCGGGTCGTCCGAACACGCCTGTACGGCGATGTCGCCGCCGCTGCGGGCCGGGTCGAGGTTGTCGCCGATGAAGTGCGGCAGGTCCACCAGGCTCGCCGGACGCTTGCCCGCCAGGCCGAACCGATCCTTGCCCTGGGCATCGACGAACAAACTGGCGCCGAAGCCGATCGTCAGGGTCAGCCGGGCCGGCGGTAAACCGACCGCCTCGCCCGTGTCCTCCGGTGGCGCAACGCTCGGACCGTTCACCGCGCCGTATTGGCCGATGTCGCGGCCGGCGGTCATCAGCGCCGCGGCCGCGGTCCACTCCGTCAGCAGTGCGATCAGGTCGTCGCGCTTGGTCGTGGTCACGTCGAAGGTGGCGAAGTGCAGGCGGTCCTGGGCAGGCGTGACGATGCCGGCCTGGTGCGCGCCGTGGAACTCGACGGGGCCACCGCTGTCGGCTGCCTGCGATTCCGCACCGGAGGTCAGCGAATGTGCGGTGTACCCGGCGACGCCCGTGGCTACGGCCACGCCAGCGGCTCCCAGTAGGTCGCGACGGGAGATTCCCCTGCGTTCGGTCATTTCGTCGCAATCACTCCGGCGACCTTGCTGACCGGTTCGGCCAGCGCGTCGACCACGGTGCCGAGCTGCTTCCGCTCGGCCTCCATCGGCTGGTAGGGCTTGAAGCCGTCACCGCTGCGGTATTTGTCCAGTGCCGCGAAGACGGCCTTGAAGTTGGTGTCCAGCGTGGTCACCAGGGCAGCATCGCGCTGCTGCAGAGCCGGCCGGAGCGCCTGGATCGCCGCCTGCGAACCCTCGACGTTGGCCTTGAAGTCCCACAGGTCGGTGTGCGAGTAGCGATCCTCCTCGCCGGTGATCTTGAAGTTGGCGACCTCGTCCAGCAGTTCCTTGGCGCCGTTCGCGAGCTGCAGCGGGTTGAGCTTCACGACCTTGGCCTTGGCCACCACAGTCTTCACGTCGGCCAGCAGCTTGTCGGCGTACTTCTCCATGCCCAAGGTGTTGTTGGACACCCACAGCGCCTGCTCGATCCGGTGGAACCCGGTCCACTCGACGCCCGCCTCGACGTCGTTCACCCGGGCGTCGATCTTCGCGTCCAGATCGCCGAACGACTCCGCAACCGGCTCGATCCGCTCCCAGTAGGTGCGGGCGACCGGGAAGAGCGCCTTCGCCTTGGCCACGTCACCCGCCTTGACCGCGTTGACGAAGGCGGTGGTCTGCTCCTCCAGCGCGATCGACTGCGAGTTCACGTAGCGCTGGTAGCTGTCGGCGGCCTGCTTCAACGCGGTGTCCTTGTCGACCTGCGCCGTCGCGTCTCCGGACACGGTGAGGTCGCCGCGGATGCCGTCGCCGACCATGCCCGGCTTGCAGACAGCCTGGTACTTGCCGGTGGGCAGCTCGACGATCAGCTCCCGCTTCAGACCCGGCCCGATGTTCTCCACCTCACCCATCACCCGGTCGCCGTCGGCGTACACATAGAACTCGGTGACCTTGCCGCCGCCGTTGGAGACCGAGAAGGTGCTGGTGCCGGACTTGACCTCGCCCCTGCTCAGCGCGCACTCGGAGTCGGTGGCCTTGACCGTGACCGGCCCGGTGGTGTCGCCCGGTGCAGCCGCCGGGGTGTCCTTGGCGCAACCGGTCAGGCCGGCGAACAGCAG